>NZ_DASZBY010000008.1:0-85619 GCF_035943795.1 Aliidongia sp.
ACCGACGCTACGACGCGCTCGCGAAGATCACTCGAATAGGGACAAGCCATGACTGCTGGCCTCCGTCTCCAGCAGTCATGTTGAATCAGATTTTCGAGCCGGGGGGAATCCCGATTCAGCTAAGAACGAACGCGCTCTAGAGGATCGCCCATGGCGGTTTGGGGCCGAAAGAGGCAACGAGGAAGTCGATCATGACCCTGACTTTCGCCGGTGGCGCTCGGTCGGGCGAGTAGACGATGTGAATTCCCCCGAGATCGGCCGTGGGAAAATCGAGCGAGACGGGTTCGAGATCCCCCCGGCGAATGGTATCCGCGACGATGAACTCGGGCTCGTAGAGAACACCCAGTCCAGCGACGGCAGCAGCCACGAGGGCATCGCCGTTATTGGCGCGCATGCTGCCCTTCACCGGCACCCGGTTGTCCCGATTGCGTCCAAATGACCATTCGTCGGGGTGTGCGATGTCGGAGATCGAAAATCCCATGCAATTGTGGTTGCTCAACTCCACCGTCCGCCTGGGCCGTCCGCACTGGTCCCAATAACGCGGGGCCGCGCAGACGACCATCTCGCTGTCGGCAAGCTTGCGCGACACGAGGCGGCTGTCCCTGAGCCGGCCGACCCGGATCGTCAAATCCCATCCCTCGTCCATCAGATCGACGATGCGATCATTGAGGCCGAGATCCACAGTGACGTTCGGATGCATTTTGGCGAAGGCCGGGATGAGCGGTGCCAGATAGCGAACGCCGAAAGACAGAGGCGCATTGAGCCGAAGAAGGCCCGTTGCTTCGACACGTTGGGAGGCGATCATCGCCTCGGCTTCGTCCAATTCTGGAAGGAGCCGTGCCAACGCCTCGAGATATTGCTGACCGGGGCCGGTCAGATTGAGCTTGCGGGTGCTCCGCTGGAACAGCCGCACGCCGAGACGCCCTTCCAGGGCATCCAGGTGTTTCGTCGCCATGCCAGGAGACAGGCCGAGTTGCCGAGCGGCTGCAGAAAGGCTCCCTGCCTGCGCGGCGCGAGAGAAAACCTGCATTCCGGTGATGCGATCAAGCACGGCGATTTCCAACTGGCAGTAGGAACTGAATTCAGTTCTAGCCAGATTATCGACTCGTGAGGCAAGCCTTAAATAGTGAGCGGCTCCTCTTTGCACTGGCCGGACGCCGAAGATCGCCAAACTCTCCGCCCAACGCGCGACGACGCTACGCGCCGTGCAGCTTTCCCTCGGCGTGGTTCAAGGAAAACATCGATGCAGATCAAACCGGCCATCTTGATAATGGGCTATTTCCTGGCCGTCAGTCCGGCCATCGCCGTCGAGCCCGTGCGTATCGGCGTGACCACTATCCTGAGCGGCTCCAATGCGGCTTTTGGGCAGAGCGAGCAATATGGTATCGCACTCGCCCTCGAACGGATCAACGAGGCCGGTGGCGTGCTCGGCCGGCCGGTCGAGGCGTTCTATGGCGACAATGCCGCCGATCCTGCGGCCGGTGTCGCCGCAGTCAAGCGGCTGATCGAACAGCAGCACGTGTCGGTGCTGCTGGGCGCGCTCGCGACGCCTGTCACCCGCGCGATCATGCCGATCGCGAACGAGGCGAAGGTGCCGCTCGTCATCGATATTTCGGCGGGTCAGGAATTTGTCGATGCATCTGGTGTCGGCGGTAACGACTATTCGTTCAAGACGAGCCCCTCCGACGGCGATGTCGCCGGCGGCATGATGGGGTGGTTGAAGAAGCAGGGAGTCGCCAGCGTAGCAATCCTCGCCGATGACAATGATTTCAACCGCGCTAACGCAACGGCCATGGAGAAGGCGGCCTCCGTTGTCGGAATCAAGATTCTCGCCAATGAGCTCGCCGCCAAAGGGACAGCGGATTTCGCGCCGACTGTCCTGCGCTTCAAGGCATTGCAGCCCGATCGGGTCGTTATCCTCCTCAGTACCTCGACCGCCATGTTCTTTCGCGCCTATGAACAAGATGGAGGGGGCATTCCGCTGGCTGGTCGAATTGATTTCGCTGCGGCGGTCGGCGCCGTCTCTCCACAATTCGTCTCATCTGGCGGTCTCGATAAAGCTTTGAGCATATCCGTATTCATGCCCGCCGATGACACGCCCGACGTTCAAGATTTCGTTCAAGCGTATAGCTCTCACTATGGTCTGGTGCCGACACAACGGTCTCTCTTCGCCTATGAGGCGACCCGTCTGGTTGTCGACGCGACCCGCCGTGCGAATTCGGACAAGCCCGCGGATATTCAGCGAGCGCTTAAATCTTCTCAAATGCCGACACGGCTAGGGGGAACCTACGCGATGGATGCTCACAATCACTCACATACCCCAATGCAGATCGTCGGCTTGCGCGGCGGCAAAGTCGTCGTGATCGGCAAGGTAGGCACCTGACAAGACGCCCCCAATCACCCGTCCTTCACGAAGATCATTTAGTTCGAGGTCATCACCACGCCGGTTGCCGGATTGAGCACCAGCGGCCTGGTGTTGGGCGCATCGACGAAATCGAACAGACCGCCGAGCGAACCTGCGATACGGTCGAACGAGGCCTGGCCGGCCGGCGGGGCGGTCGGGCCGTCGATATAGTCCAGGCCGAAGTTGGTCTCGATGAAGCGCAGGACCGAGGTCTGGTCCGTGAGCGCGCTGTCGACATAGTTGCGCTTGGCAAAAGGCGAGATCACCAGCAGCGGCAGGCGCGGGCCATAGCCGCAGCGGTCGTTGTAGGCCGTGGCGGCGAGCGGGCCGGCGCATTGATGATCGTAGGCGGGATCGAGCGACTCGTTCACGACCGGCGCCAGCGCATGGTCGTACCAGCCGTCCGAATCGTCGTAGGTGATGAAGATCGCCATGTCCTTCCAGAACGGGCTCGCCTGCAACTCGTTGATGGTCCAGACCAGGAATTCCTGTTCCGACAGCGGATCCGACTTTTGCGGATGGCCCGTCTGGGTCGAAGGTGCCTTGATGAAGACGACCGACGGCAACGTGCCGCCGTTCAGCGCGGCGGTCAGCGAGCCCAGGCCGTACTGATGGTTCGCCTGGTCGCCGCTGGTGCCGATCGCCGCGATCGAGCTGGGCGGCAGATGATGCGGGTTGGCGGTCGACGCGTAATATTGGAACGGGTCGTAGTGGTTGTTGTAGGCGCTGGGGCACGTCCCGCCCTTGGTCGTGGGCGCGGTCGGGAAATCGCCGTAGAACCAACCCCAAGTCACGTTCTGCTGATTGAGCAGATCGCCGACGTTCTTGCTGGTCATGGTCACCGTAGGCTCGTTCTTGGACGGGCAATCCTCCAGTGCGCTGCTGACGTTGGCGATGACCGAGCCGTTCTGGACGAAGCCGGTGACCGGCTTCGGATCGTTGGCTGGGTTGCCGGTGACGTTGACGTGGGTCTGGCCCGACAGCAGGTTCAGATGGCCCATCACCGTGGTGCCGAATTCGGTGCCGTAGAAATTGTCGCTCATCGCGTAGTGCTGCGCATAGTTCCACAGCGCGGTCACCGTGTTGCCGTCGTAGTACGCCATCGCCAGATTGGCATCGCACGGCTTCTGGGTCGCGGTGTTCGTAGCGGTCGGCTGCGCGCTGGTCGCCTGCGGGTACTGATCCTGCAGCCCCTTGTCGGCGGCGAGTTGCTCGGCATCGTACGCATTGTCGTTGTCGCAGGTGACGGCATCGGCCGGGCTCAGGCGATAGGCCTGCGCCGAATTCGGATTGTGGGTCAGCAGTGTCGTGTTGGAACCGGCGGGTCCCAGGCCGTTGACCGACGGCGTGTTCGGCAGGGCCGTGAATTGCGGCGTGCCGGCCGGATCGCTCGGCGTATTCAGCGCCTGCGGGTATGTCGCGAAATAGTGATCGAAGGAGACGTTCTCCTGAAAGATCACGACCACGTGCTTGATTGGCGTGGCCTGCGCCTTCGCCTCTCCGGAGGCTGCGAGGCCCGACAGGATCAGGACGGATGCCGTCCAGAGCAGCGTCACCCGATTTTTCGCGAAAAACAACATTCTGCCCGCCCCTTGCCCTGTCCCATGGCTTCAGATCGGGCAGGGTAAAGGCCGGCAATGACGGCCAGATGACCGATTTCTTATGGGTTGCGTTTCCTTGTGGCCGACGCGCTGCCATCCAGGACCGGTTCAGCGGCACGCGCCACCGCGCCGGCCGTACGGATCTAGTGGTCCTCCGCCCGCAAGATCTCCGATCGGCCAAAGAATCGGACGGGAGGCTCTTCGTCAAAGGGAAGGCGATGCCAGCGTGATCACCAGGCAATTGCCGCCAGCCCGCGGCCGATAGATCGCGGTGACGCTCAGGCCCAGGACCATCTTGATGCCGGCCTGCCCCTCGGGCCGCTGGTCGGGCGTCTCCATGGCCTCGGCCGGTTTCCACAGCGTCGGATCGAACGGCGCCGCGTCGTCTTCGTAGGTGAGCGTCAGGACCGGCGCCATCTCCAGGCGCAGCCGGACGGGGTAATCGCACTCCCGCCCGTAGCCATATTTGATCGTGTTCGAGAACAGCTCCTCGACGATGATCCGAAGGCGCCCGATCTGGTCAGGGCCGAGGTTCCACGCGAGACCGGAATGTTCTATCGTCTCCAGCGCGGCAACCATGCCGCTCGTCGTGGCGGGGAAACTCACTTCAAGATCGGTCGGCATCGCCACCCTCTCTCCCTTGGGAACGTTCCAATGCGCAGTATGACATCCGGACGCGTCATCGCCCTCCTCCTGGTCATGATGCCCTTCGCCGCCTGGGCTGACGATCCGATCGGACAGATCAAGACCGAAACCGGCGCCGTGACGGTGGAGCGTGGCGGCAAGGCCCAGGCGATCGCGATCGGCGATCACGTCTTCCAGGCCGACACGATCGTGACGGCGCCAGACGGGACCGTCGGCATCACCTTCGCCGATAACAGCATGATGTCGCTGGGCCCGGATAGCCGCTTGGCGCTCGACCAGTTCCGCTTCGACACGACGACCGAGGATGGCGTGTTCAACTCGTCGCTCCAGAAGGGCACGCTCGCCGTCAAATCCGGTCAGATCGTGCATCAGACGCCCGAGGCGATGCATATCCGGACGCCGGCCGCCCTGCTGGGCGTGCGCGGCACCGAGTTCGTGGTTCGTGCCGACGGGAATAGCTGATGATCCTGTTCCTTCGTCGCCTGGCGCCGGCGCTGGGCTTCACGTTGCTGGCCGCCTGCGCCAGCAACGATCTGGTCGTTGTCCTGCCCGCGGCCGACGGCCATATCGGCGGCGTCGTGGTGCAGCATGGCGACAGCAAGATCCTGCTCGACAAGGCCTATGCCGCAGCGGGCGACGATGCCAAGCCCGTGACGGTCGATCCCAAGGAAATCGACCAGATCTTCGGCAAGACCCTGGCCGCGCGCCCGATCCCACCGAAGGATTACACGCTCTATTTCATGGCCGACAGCAACGAACTGGTGCCCGACTCGCGCGCCGCGTTCGAGGATGTCTTCGCCGAGATCGCGCGGCGCAAGGCATCGGAAATCGTGGTCACCGGCCATACCGACACGATGGGTGCGCCCGATTATAACGACAAGCTGTCGCTGGCCCGGGCCAAATCGGTTTCCAAGCTGTTCGTCGACCGGGGCCTGAAGCCGGACTCGGTGATCGCGGTCGGGCGTGGGCAGCGCGAGCTGCTGGTTCCGACCAAGGATCAGGTCGCCGAGCCGCGCAACCGGCGCGTCGAAATCACGGTGCGCTAGAGCCAGTCCACCGGATCGTCAGGATGGTCAGGTCGTCCGACGCCTCGGCACCATCGACGAAGGTGGCGACCGCCGCCTGAAGCTGTTCGATCACGGTCTTGGCGCTGGCGTGCGGCACGATTCCGGCCAGCAGCGCCTCAACCCGGTTCCGGCCCATGAGTGCGCCCTGCCCGGTCATCGCCTCGGTCACGCCGTCGGTCATCAGGCACAGGAGATCGCCGGGCTGCAGCTGGCAGGTCTCGGTCGCATAAGGAAAATCCTCGAGCACGCAGAGCGGCGGCCCGCCCTCCGCCTCGATCGTTTGCGGGGCCGTCCCCGCGCGGACCAGCAGCGGCGCGTCGTGTCCGGCGTTGCAAAAGCGCAACTCGCCGGTCGCGACGTTCAGGATGCCGGCGAACAGGGTGATGAACAGCATCTCGGGATTGTCACGCGAGATCTCGGCGTTGGCCCGGTTGACGATGGCGCCGATATCGGTCTCGCCGCGCAATGCGCAGCTTTTGCACAGCGACTTGCCGAGCGCCATGAACAGGCTGGCCGGCACGCCCTTGCCGCTGACGTCGCCGACCGCGAGGAACAGGTGGTCTTCGTCGATCTTGAAGAAGTCGTAGAGGTCGCCGCCGATCTCCCGGGCCGGGACCATCAGCGCGTCCAGGTCGAACCGGCGATCGTCGACCACGCTGGCGGCGGTCGGCAGGATGCCCATCTGGATCCGGCGGCCGGCCGCCAGTTCGCCATCGGCCTTCGCCGCGGCCAGCCGGCGCACCTCCAGCTCGTGGCGTAGCCGGCGGCGCTGGGCATCGGCCTCGGCCAGGCTACCGCCCAACAATGCCGCCAGGACGAGAACCTGGCCGATCATCGGGGTCGCCACGTCGAGCAGCAGCAACGCCTGGTGCCAGAGTCCGAAGCCGAGGATGGCGAGAAGCGCCATGGGCAGGATTGCCGCCAGGGCCTGCCAGCGCTGCCGTATGGCCGGCAGTGCCACGATCAGGAACAGGCCCAGGACGACGGTCAGCAGCGGTTCCGCCGCCGCAGCCCAGGGCGTGCGGCGCGCAAAGGCTCCGTCGATGATGTTCTCCAGCAGCTGGGCATGGATCTCGGTGCCGGGCATGGGGCCAAGCGGCGTCATGCGCTGGTCGGTCAGCCCCAGACCGGTGACGCCGATCAGGACCAGCCGCTGGTCGAACGTATCGGCCGGGACCCGGCCGGACAGGACGTCCGCGGCCGAGACGAAGCGCCGCGCGTCATGGGGGGAGAAATCGATCCAGACGCTGCCGTCCGGCTCGGTCGGGATGGTCACCGGTCCGACGGTTGCTTCCAGGACCGCGTGATCGCCCAGGCGCAGATCGATCCAAGGCGCTTGGGCGGCGAGCCGCAGCATCTCCAGGCCGAGCGACGGCGCCAGGCGGCCGGAGATCACGGAAATCAACGGCAGATGACGGAATGCGCCGTCCGAATCCGCATCGACCGACAGCACGCCATGGCCGGCGGCTGCGCGATCGAGCTCGGGAATGCTCCGCAGGGCCTCGGGAAAGCTCGGCAGGATCGTCGACGGATCGAAGTCTTTGCCGAGCAGACGGATCGGCGCGAGCTTTCCGCTGTCCTTCTGGCCACCGCCGCGATCGACCCCGCCCAGCCCGACCATGACCGGCCCGGCGGCGAGTGCGGTCTGCAGCAAGGCGTCGTGGCTCGGCAACTCCCGTAGGGCCGCATCGATGGCGGGCGGCAATGGACCGGCCTGCTGGATCCACTGCTCGGGCGACTGCTTGTCGGGCTCGGGCCAGATCAGATCGATGCCGAGGGCGGCCGGATGACCGGCCAGGATCTTCGTGATCAGGTTGGCGTCGATCTGGCGGGGCCATGGCCATTGTCCGACGGTCGCCAGGCTGGCGTCGTCGATCGCGACGATGACGACCGGAGTCGAGTCCAGGCGCCGCGGCATGGCGCGTTGATAGAGATCGAACAGCGCACGGCGCGGTCCGTCGAAGGTCGATCCGGCAAAGACTTGCAGGACGAGGAACAGCAACAGGACCAGGCCCGCGGCATGACGGCCCCAGCCCCGGATCAGCCCGCCGAAGGATCGGGCGATTGCGCCCACACCGGCGGTCAGAGGTCGATCACCAGGCCGTCGTAGGCCGCGTCGATCTGCACGGGCTCGCCCGACCGGGTGATTTCCTCGAAGCGGATGGTCTCAGCCAAGATGCTGTCGATCCGCTCGTCGTCGTAGACCGGCTCGTGATGGAACAGGCACAGCCGCTTGGCGCCGGCCATCTGGCACAGTTCCACGCCCAGCACGTTGCTGGAATGGCCCCAGTCTTCCTTCATCGTGATGGAATCGGCGAGGGAGTACATCGCGTCGAACACGACGAGATCGGCGGCCTGGAAGAAGGCGGCCGTGCTCTCCATTTCGGCCATGTCTTCCGGCTTGTGCTCGGCGTCGGTCGAATAGACGAAAATCCTGCCGCCCTGTTCGATGCGATAGCCGTAGGAATCATTGCCGTGCAACTGCAGCCGTCCGGTCACGGTGGCGCCGCAGATCTCGTACGGCCTGCCGGGCTCGAGTGCCACGAATTCGATACTCGATGGCAGCGCGCTGAACTCGACCGGGAAACACGGCTCGTGGCTCTGCGCTCGAATGGCCTGCTCGAGCTTCGGATGGCAGCTATAGAGGCGGATGCGATTGCCCGGGATGAAGGCC
Source organism: Aliidongia sp. (assembly GCF_035943795.1). Lineage (NCBI taxonomy): Bacteria > Pseudomonadati > Pseudomonadota > Alphaproteobacteria > Rhodospirillales > Dongiaceae > Aliidongia > Aliidongia sp. The sequence continues at coordinate 8,392 of NZ_DASZBY010000008.1, forward strand.
GGGATGAAGAACGGGAACCCCATGATATGGTCCCAATGCACGTGGGACATCAGCACGTGATAGGTCTGCGGCTTGCCCGGACCATGCTTCGCCAGCATGGACAAGGCGAATTCCCGGGCGCCCGAGCCGAGGTCGCACAGCAGATAATCCGGACCGCCCAGGTCGACCTGGACGCAGGACGAGTTGCCGCCATAGGTCCCGGCCTCGGCGAAGCTCAGTTCCTCGGCACAGAACGCCTCGGCCTTTTCTGCGGTGTCGAGCCCGCGGCCGGCGCCCTTGACCAGGGCGTTGACCAGCTTGCGGCGCACCGCCCGGCCGGTGAGCGGGGTCGGCAGCGAGCCGCGAGTGCCCCAGAAGGTGACTTGCATCGGCGGCCTCGATTCAATGGGCGTCGAATTCCGGGAGCGCGTCCGGGACCAGCTTCTCGATCGCCTCGCGGACCTTGCCGAACAGCGGGAAAACCAGGTTGAACCGGCTGATCGTGAAGATCTCGAGCACCAGCGGCTGTAACCCCGCGATGGCGAACGCCTTGCCCTGCCCCTTGCCGGCCTTGAACACGATCATGAGCGAGCGCAACCCGGCGCTGCTGATGTAATCGACCCCGGCAAGGTCGATGACGAGCGCGGACTTGGCCGTGGCCAGCGCCGCGGACAGCGCATCCTTGAAGGCTTCGGCGTTGGACAGGTCGATCCGGCCCGCCGCCGTCATCAGCACGGCATCGCCAAGGTTCGTTACGCTGCACTTCATCGACCGGCCGCTCCCACGACGTACGACTGACCATCCTTGCGACCAACCCTATCGCAATTTTCGCGGAATAGGGATTCCCCTCTGGAACGGCCGTGACCTGCTGCGCGCCCCCGATCGAGTCCCAGAGGACGTTCTCAAGTTCAGAATCTATTAATGAAGTTTTTCGAGCGCAACTTAACCGTTATTTCACGGATCTTCACTTATATTGCATTTAATGTTATTTTTCATGCGAAAGCAGCGCGCCATGAAGTTTGGACAAATACTCGCTCTTGCTGGCACATTCCTAGCCTTCATTGGCAGCGCCAATGCTGATCCCATCAATTTCTCGACGACCGGTTACTCGATTACCGGTATCGGCGCGGAATTTCAGACGGACTACGACAGCTTCACCGTCACCGGACTGTCGGGAATCGTCAATACCAACGCCGCCACGCCGGTCGAGATCGGGACCTATTCATTCACGGTCGGCCCGAATTGCTATGCTTGTACTCAGGCGCCATCGGGTTTCACGAGCAGCTTCACCGCGACGATCGGCACCCAGACAAAGAGCATCCTGCTGCCCTGGTCCTGGTCCAGCACCGGGCCGGTCGACTCACTGGTCGTCGGCAGCGCCGCTCCGGTGAATTTCAATCTCGGCACCGAGACCCTGGCCGTGACCGGCTTGAGCCTCGGCGATCTCAGTTCGGCCGGCGGCACGGTCTCCGGGAACATCTTCGCGAACTTCGACTTCCGGCCCCTCACCGCTGCCTTTGCCGCCAACAACGTCGCGGAGCCGGTTTCGATCGCCGTGTTCGGCGTCGGCCTGGTGGGATTTGGCGTGATGGCGATCCGCCGTCGACGCAAGTCCGCCACGCCCGTCTGATCGCAGGGCGCCGATGCCGGTCGATACGGTCGCCATCATCGATGGATTGAAGCTGCCGCTCGAACGGGCCTCCGAGGCGAAGTTCGGCGAGGTGGCGCTCCTGCTCGAGGAAATCCGCGACCTGCCCGGAATCCAGCAAGTGCTGGATCACGTCCGCCCGCGCCTGGTCAAGGCGCGACCGCGACGCAAGCCGAACCTGCAAAGGCTGTTCTACCTTCCGCTCGAAGACCTGATGGTCGATGGACAGGCCTCTCCCGGCAACGGCTTGTTACCCCGCCATCTGCCCGCGGCGCTTTGGCGCCATGTCGTCCAGTCCGCCAATAACGAGACGCGCAGGCAGCTCGAAACGACGCTGCGGCGGGTCAAGGCCGACGACCGTGCCGGACAGCGGGCCGTCGCCCGAAGGCTCTGGCCGTGGGTTGCCGGCGTGCTGACCGAACTCGCGGCCGGCCCGGCCAAGGCCGCACGCGCCCTCGGTCCCGATGCCGCCCTCCACGCCGAACTGATCGAGATCGCCACGCTGTGCCAGGTCGCCGATGCGATCGAAATCCTGAAGGAGGAGTTGCCGGCCCGGCCGATCTCTCCCCTGGGCGACGAGCAGATGGGGCTGGTCCGGCGCGTCATCGCCCGCCACGCGGCCGGCGATCCGGAGCGGACCTACGTACTGGTGCTTGCGGTGATGGTGCGGATGGCGAAGCCCATCGATTTTCTCAAGAGCTTCATGGGCCTGACCCTGGGCCTGCCGGCGTCCGACCGGGCACAGGTCTTCGATCGCCTCGCGCGCCTGATCGTGAGCGACGTGGGTTGCGCGGCGCGTCGGTTGGAAACCGTGCACCGTGGCGATCCGATCGCCGTGGCCGACGGGGCTCGCGCCCTGGTCGCCGGCTTTACCGCGATCGAAAAAACACTCAGGAACGACCCGGGAATGCGCCGGCAGATCGGCGACGCGCGCAAGATCGCCAAAGCCGCAGTGACGCAATTGCTGGACGATGTGCAGGGCAAGGTGGCGGCGGCGGTCGAGATCGGCGCCGAAGCACCGTACGAGATCCTGGTCGAGACCGAGAACGGCATCCTCGCCCTGCGCAAATGCCAGAGTTTCGCGGCACAGATCGGGCTCGACAGGGCGGTCGCCAGTCTGCTCGGCAGGATCGTGGCGGAGGTTCGCCGTAAGGTCGACACGCTGTTCGAAACGATTGCCGGACGTGCCGGCAGGATGCGCGACCGCGGCACCGCGATGCTGGAACTCTATTGGGCCGTACGCATGACGGAATTGGCCAGCAACCCGGACGATGCCGACAAGCTGCGACGCGAAGGCCTCGGTCTGATCGGTTGACTTTGTGTCGGAGCGGTTCGGTACCATCTATAGTGGGACCGCGACACCCATCCTCGTCCAAGGCGTCTTCCCATGACCATCGCAAGTTTCTTCGACTCCGTCGGCACGCGGTATGCCGACTGGCGACGGGAACGCTCGTTCTTCGGCAAGGCCGGCTGGGTCGCGGCCGGCGTCCTGGTGATCTTCGCACCGTTCCTGATCGTCTATCTGGCGGAATACCAGATCGCCGACGACCCCGACCTCAAGCCCAATCCCGCGTTCGAGGTCCAGGGCGGCAGCCGGGCGGTCGCCATGGCGGCGACCCTGATGGATGCGGAGATCCACGACGGCACCTGGGCGCCGAGCCGCCTCTGGTACCATCCGCTCGCCTACAGTTCGAACATGAAGAACTTCCAGATGGGCGAGCAATATGCCGTCTCGCGCTTCGCCGGCGAGATGGCGGATCTGCTGGGCCGCGACCGTGGTGCGGGCGACACCGACCCGGACCTGCGCAAGGCCAAGGGCGCCTTGAGCTTCGATCCGGCGATCTGGTCGCTGGTCACCTCGAACGGCTCAGTGCCGCAGTACGAGCACGGCGTCGAATTCCTGAATTCCTACAATCGCCGCCTGGGCGCGGGGCAAGCCCGCTTCGACAAGATCCCGGCGAACCTGTCGCTGTTCCTCGACCGCATCAACAAGGACCTGCAGAGCCAGAGCGCCATCATCGGCCTGACGGTACTGGAGCCGACCGACTATACGCCGGCCCAGATGCAGCACATGACCGACGCCGAACGCTCCATGGTCAGCACGAACGGCGGCTACTTCGACAGCCGCGCCTCGCAAGTGTTCTACGCGACCAAGGGCCGCCTCTACGCCTATTACGTGATCCTCGACGCCATCGGCACGGATTTCCACGACGTGATCGAGGCGAAGCGGGTCGGCGACCAGTGGCAGGACATGATCGGGACGCTCAGGGTCGCCGCGACCTACAAGAAATATTGGCCGGCGAATGGCGAGCGGGGCGACAGCATGGTGCCGAACGACCTCGTCTGGCAGGGCTATCTGCTGGGCCGCGCCGACGCGCTCTTGAGCGTGCTGACCGACACGATCAGCAAATAGCGCGTCAGACGAGTTCCGGCAGCAGGTGGCAGCGCCACAGCGTGTCTTCGAAGTCCCGACGAAAGAAGCCGAAATGGCCAATGCGCCGGGCACCGACCTCGGCGGGCGCCAGGCGTTTCATGCGGCGCGGCGCGCCCGAATAGCTGCCGTGAAGCGCTTCGGTGTTGCGCGCCGACATGAATTCGTCATCGGTGAAGGAGAGCGAGACGATCGGCAGCGCCAGTGCTGCGTAGGCTTGGCGTGCGTCCGGCCCCTCGGCACCCGCCGCATAGTCCGGATCCAGGCACCAACGGCGCCATTGCCACATGACGCCGGCCGGCAAGTCGCCGACCTTGCGCAGGCGCCGGCCGGGGAAATAGCCGCAGATCGTCGTCGCCACCGGCGCCGCGACGTACCAGAGCCACCATGCCATTCGCCGGAGCCGAGGCGCGTTCTCGCGCCAGTAGCCGCTGCCGGTCGCGATCGTCACCATCTTGGCGACACGGTCATTGCCCGGAACGAAGGGCAGGATCTGGCCGCCCAGGCTATGGCCGATCCAATAGAGCGGCCGACCGTCGATCTGCTCGTCCATCGCCGCGATGGCGGCGGCACAATCATGCCGGGCCCAGGCGAGAATGTCGGTGTCCAGGTCTCGAAGTCCGCCGCGGCGCGACAGGCCGATGCCGCGATAATCGAATGTCGCGACCAGGAAGCCTTGGGCGGCGAGCCAGCCGGCGAACGCGGCGTAGAAGGTCTGGGACACGCCCATCGCGGCCGCGATCAGCACGCCGGCCTTGATCCGGCCCGGCGGCGCGAACAGCCGCATCTGAATGGCCTGCCCGTCTCCGACGGCGATCTGCCGCTGCGTGAATTCCATGACGTCCTCCCCGGCCGATGCTAGCGCATCATCCCGCTCACAGGGATGACTAGGATGCGGCGACGCGCTTCAGGTCCGGTTGATCGTACGAGGTCCAGTCGCGACGCTCGTCGAACAGCAGGGTCGCGGTTTCCAGATTGACCGGACGGGAGAAATAATACCCCTGGCCGATATCGCAGCCGAGCGACTGCAGAATCTTCGCCTGCTCCGCCGTCTCGACGCCCTCCGCCACCAGTTCGAGGCCGAGGTCCTGGCCCAGTTCGATGATGGTCTGGACCAGCCGCAGCGCATCCGGATTGTCGACGATCTCGATCACGAACGACCGGTCGATCTTCAGCACGTCGAACGGAAAGCGATGCAGGTAGCTGAGCGACGAGAAGCCGGTGCCGAAATCGTCGAGCGACAATTCGACGCCGCGGCCTTTGAAATCGCGCAGCAATTGGACCATGCCGGCCGGATCGTCGAGCAGGACGCCTTCGGTGACCTCGAGCTTCAGTAGATGGGCCGCGGCCGGATCGCGGTCGAGATAATGCAGGATCTCGCGGGCGTTGGTCGGATCGGCGATCTGTCTCGGCGACAGGTTGACGGCGACCGTGAAGCGCTGGTCCAGCGTCCGGTTCGAGACCCAGTTCTTCGCCTGGTTCGCCGCCGCGTCGAGCACATATTTGCCGAGGTCGAGGATCGCCCGGCTCTCCTCGGCGATCGGAATGAACCGGCCCGGTGGAATTTGGCCGAGTTGAGGATGCATCCACCGCGCGAGCGCCTCGAACCCGCTCAGCCGGCCGCTCTTCAGATCGATCAGCGGCTGATAATGCAGTTGGATGTCGCGATTGCGAATCGCGTCCGGCAAGTCCGACTCGATCAGCAGCCTGCTGCGGCTTTCCTCGCGCAGGGTCGCATCGAAGAATTTGATACGGCCGCCGCCGGCTCGCTTCGCCTGTTCATGGGCCGCACGGGCCGAGGTCAGCAGGTCCTGGGCGGCACTGCCCTCGGGCTCGCTCGTCGCAAAGCCGACGCTGACGTCGATCGTTATGGTCCGCTCTTCGATCGACAACACCATGGGAAAGGCGGCGGCCAGACGATCGGTCAGCCGGGCCGCGCGAGCGGGATCGGTCGCGTCGAGCAGCATGGCGAACTCGTCGGCGCCGATGCGTGCGCAATTCTCGTCGGGGCCGACCAGGGTCCGAAGGAAATGGGCGATTTCGATCAGCACCCTGTCGGCGATGCGCGAACCATACGCGTTGTTGACGCGACGGAAGCGATCGATGTTGACCACGACGACCGCGTGAGGCGCCGTTGTCGGCAGGCCATCCAGAAGCTGCAGGAAGTAGTTCCGGTTGTTGACGCCGGTCAGCGGATCTTCATAGGCGGTCGCCTCGAGCTTTCGCTCGTAATTCTTCTGCAGCGTGATGTCGCTCCAGATCAGGAAGGCATTGCCATCGACCGTTTCTTCCCGGCTGATCTTGAGCCACCGCCCATCCGCCAGCTGCAATTCGCCCGGCACGCAAAGCCGGGCCGCCCGGGCGGCGTCGCCGCCGGCGACGGTATCGACGAACCGGTCACCGTCCTTCACCCCGTGCCCGGCGTGCCCCAGCAATTCCTCGACCCGGCTGTTGCAGACCAGGATGATGCCTTCCCGGTCGAGCAGCATCATGGCTTCGGTCGAGGATTCCAACGCCTCGACGAGACGGCCTTCGGCGAAGCGCCGCTGCGTTTTCTCCTTCGCCACCATCTGGCTGATGCGCTGTTGCATCACGGTCATCGAGCCGAGCAGCGCGCCGGCCTCGTCGGTGCCGCCTGGCGGAATGGCGGCGTCGAGTTCGCCGGAAGCGATGCGATCGGCCACGGCCGCAGCCGACGACAGCGGGCGCACGATCCGCCGGGATAGGAAGAACGCCAATACCAGCGAAACCAGAATCGCCGCGATCGTCAGGGCGCCGCTCGTGCGGTTTGCCCGACCGGTCACCGCCGTCGTCTGCTGCCGGTTGGCGAAGCCATCGGCCGCCATCTTCTCGATCAATCGATCGAAGCCGGCGCGCAATTCGTTCGACAGGCGCAGGGCATCCCCGCCGTTGCGGTCGCCCGAAGTGTTCTTCTGGCTGAGCCACGCCTGGGCCAGGGTCCGCACGTGACGAACTTCGGCCGCCGCCTCGGGCGAGGATGCCCGGGCTTCGGCCACATCCAGGTCCTCGAAAAAGCTCTCCTCGGGATCATCGGCGTCGGGCGCGCTCACCTTGCCGTCGAGCATCGGATTGCCCATCTGCTCGAACATCGTGTTCGCCGCCCGGGCATAGTTGATCGCCATCAGCGGGCGATCGTAGGTCTCGATGCCGAGTTGGCCGACCTCGCGAATCTCGATCGTGCCCCACACGCCCAGCGCCCCGGTGATGGCGCTCATCCCGAGGAAGGCCAGAAGCATCCTGCTCCGGATCGATCGAGACAGGCCAAACCGATACAAGAGCTTTTCCCCTGTTCTTTCGATGGGCGAAGAGCGGGCGGGTGACGTCATTGGACGGTGACGTGGAGCTTCATCTTCGGGTGGATATGGCAAAAGACGTCGAAACTTCCAGATGTCGTGAACCTGATATCGACGCTGGTGCCCGGGTCGGTTTCCGCGGATTCGAACTTGAAGCCGGCATTGTCGACGAAAACCTGATGGGTGAACTGGTCGTCGTTCGCGATGTGAAGCGTATCGCCTTTGTGAATTTCGATTTCGCTTGGATTGAACGTGCGCTTTTTCTGCGAGATGACCAAGGTTTCCGCCGCAAAGGCGTCGAACGCCAGCAGGACGATGGCGCAGCTTACGCCCAGCAGGACCTTGGTACGCGTGCTCACGGCTTCACCATCTGGCGTTCCATCGGGGCGAGAATGGCCAGGAACTTCGCCTGGGTACTCCAGGGCAGGCTCCGCCGATCCATCGCCGCCTCGAGATCCTCGACCAGGGCGTTGAAATCGGCCTCGTGCAGGTTGAGCCCCGCGTGCGTGTCGTGCATCGAGCGCCGCTTGTACTCGCAGCCGCCGCCGGTCAGCATGCAGAATTGCTCGTAGATCAGTCCTTTCAGCCGAGGAATGTTGACATCCTCGAAGATCATCTTGATGCGGTCGTCGGCGAGCGCGTTGTCGATCATGTCGCCGGCGAGGGCCGTCACGCCGGCCTGACCGCCCATGTCGTCATAGAGGGTCGTTTCGGCGAGACCGGGGCGTGCGACGGCAAGGAGCGCCAGTCCCGCGAGAACGGGAGCGAAGCGGGTGATCGACGTTGGCATCTTTCCTCTGCCCATCGTTAGAAGCCCAGCTGCAGGGAGGCGTAGACGCCGTCCTGGTCTTTCCGGGTCGCAATGCTTCCAAGATCGACGTAGGCCAGGGTCAGCGACGCATGCTTGTCGAGAAAATAGGCCGCGAACAGGTCGTAGGCGTTCTGTTCGGCAAAGCCGAGATTGTTCGGCTTGGTCCGATAGTCTGCGCCGATCGCAAAACGCTTCGAGATCAGATAGGCGGCCGAGCCTTCGAACTCCGGCTGGTAGCTGTCATCCTTGGCGCTGCCGAAGCCCAGGATGCCGAACTGGTTGGCCTTGGTCATGCGCAACGTGCCGGAGACCAGTACGCTTTCCGACAGCAGCAGCTTGGTCGCCGCCGCATAGAAGTCGACGCCATCGGTATCCTTGGCGCCGACCGCCTTCAGGATGTCGCCCCGATCGTTCGACTTGTACTGCAGGCCGATCGCCGTCTGCGGCAACCAGGACTGGTCGTATACGAGCTGGCCGAACAGGCGAAGCTTCGCGCCGACGACGTTCTCGTCGAAAGTGAAGCCCTTGCCGAGCCCGAGCGCCGCGCCGGTCGCGCGCGTATCGAACGACTGGTGGGCATACGACAGCTCCACCCGGTCATAGAGCCCGACGGCCACGCCGGCCGAATTCAGGTTGAAGCTGCGCAGCCCGACGAAGGTTTCATGCGCGGTGATGCCGATGCCGTCGGCCGTGCCGTAGCCGCCGATGACGGCCCAGGTCGCTAAACCGCCGCCGCCCGCTCCCTCGACCTGGCTGACGCCGCCGGTCGCCAGCAGCTTGCCCTCGTCGAACAGCGGACGTACGCGTTCCGGCTCGTCGGCGGAAGGATCCGCGGCGTCCTGGGTGGCGGCCATCGCCGGAATCACCAGCATGGATAGCGCGAAACAAGATAGGATGTGTCGAACGTGCATGGGCACCATTCATGGCGCCCAGGGATCAAAATAGAGTTAACGTCCGTGCGCACACGACATTGTTGCGGCGGAAATCTTTAACAATCAGCCCGGTCCCGTGCCATCGTGCGGTAGCCGAATATCCCCATGATCGAAGCGGGACGAAAACCCAGCCGGTCCCCGTTCCTCTCCGAAAGGATTTAAGGCCGATGGCCTCGAAGTTCCGCCTTGGCACCATCGCCTATACGAGCGATGGCCGCCGCTATTTCGTCGACGAGGTCGACAACGGCATCGTTTATTGTTCATCCCAGAGCGGTGCGGAGACAGAGTTTCCCGAGGGTCAGCTCTTTACCGAAGCCGAATGGAAGCTGCGTTCCGACAGCAAGCGAACAGATCTCTATCCCCGTCTCAAGCAGTCGGCTCCCTATACCAATGCGCCGCGGGTCGATCGGTCGGCGGCCGAGCAGATGCTGCTCAAGGTCGGTCGCCTGGCGCCCGGCATCCTCGATTTCGTGGCCCATGGCGTTGCCGCACGCATTCTGATCGAGCATGGCGACAAGGAACTCGCGGCCGGCCTGTCGATCGTCAAATGCCGGGGCGTGTTCGACTCGGTCGAGCCGGCGGTGCGGGCCGGCATCCTGGCGGAAACGCTGGGTGTGGCACCGGACGTTCTCGTCGGTGCGGCTCGGCTCGGCGACAATCTGATGCGCGCCATGCTGGAAAAGGGCCTCGCCGCCCACGGCGATGCGTTCGAGGCCTTTCAAAGCCGCCCACGTCAATAGATGGACAATTTCTCGGAACCCGATGGGCTCTTACGGGTTGGGTTGAAGATTTCGAAGCGCACTAGCGCGTCCCAACCTGGAGAGAACGAATGAATAAGATTCTTTTGGCCGGCGCCGCTCTCGTCATGAGTTCCGGCATGGCCCTGGCTCAAGACTATAACAGCTCGACCAGCACGACGACCACGACGCAGGCCCCTGTCGTCGTCGCCCCGCCGCCGGTGAGCACGACCACGCGGACCGAGCATTCGGTGTCCGACCAGAACGGCGTCATGACCGAAGAGACCAAGCGCGCCAAGGTCACGACCCCGTCGGTCGTGGCGCCGTCGGTCACCCAGACGACCCATACGGAAAAGACCACGACGTCGGGCAGCGACGACTGATCTTCGACGCAAGATCGCCTAGCCGATCAGCCGGCGCGGTCCCGAACGGGGCCGCGCCGGCTTGCTGTCCGGGGTCAGCGCTTCTCGAACAGGAACCGCGCACGCAAGGTGCCGGGGATGGCACGCAGCGCGTCCAGCACCTCGCCGGTGTCGAAATCGCCTTCCGCGTCGATCACCGAATAGCCGATTTCACCCTGGGTCTGCAGATATTGACCCGTGATGTTGGCGTTTCTCGTCGAGAATACCTCGACCGTGCGGGCCAGCAGGCCCGGTACGTTCTGGTGGATGTGCAGGTAACGCGTGCCGGCCGGGCGGATCGGCAACTGGGCCTGGGGAAAGTTGACGGCACCCAGGCTGGACCCGACGTCGCTGTAGTCGGCCAGCTTGCGCGCGACCTCGACGCCGATCCGCTCCTGCGCTTCGGCCGTGCTGCCGCCGATATGCGGGGTCAGGATCACGTTCGACAGCCCGCGCAACGGCGAGACGAATTCTTCCTCGACACCGGCCGGCTCGACCGGAAACACGTCGAACGCACCCCCCAGCAGATGCCCGCTCCGGAACGCCGCCGCGGCGGCGTCCAGATCGACGACCGTGCCGCGCGAAGCATTGATCAGGAACGCGCCCTTGCGCATGGCCTGGATCTCGGCCGCGCCGATCATGCCCGCCGTCTCCGAAGTCTCGGGCACGTGGAGCGAAATCGCATCGGAATCGGCCAGCAGCGCCTTGAGGCTCTTGGCCGCTCGGGCATTGCCGAGCGGCAGCTTGTCGGTGTGATCATGGTACAGCACGCGCATGCCGAAGGATTCGGCGACAATGCCCAGCTGCGCGCCGATGTTGCCGTAACCGACGATGCCGAGCGTCTTGCCGCGGACTTCCCAGCTATTGGCCGCGGACTTGATCCACTGGCCGCGATGGGCCGCGTCGCTCTTGGGCAGAATGCCGCGCATCAGCATGACGATCTCGCCCATCACCAGCTCGGCGACGCTGCGGGTGTTGGAAAAGGGTGCGTTGAACACGGGAATGCCGCGCCGGCGCGCGGCGGCCAGGTCGACCTGGTTGGTGCCGATGCAGAAACAGCCGAGCGTCACCAGCCGATCCGCCGCGTCCAGCACCCGGTCGGTGATCTGGGTGCGCGAGCGGATACCCAGCAGATGGACGCCCTGGACCCTTTGGATCAGGTCCTCTTCGTCAAGCGCCTTCGGCAGCCGTTCCACATTGGTGTAACCGCTCGAGGCCAGCGCCTGCACGGCCGAATCGTGCACTCCCTCCAGCAGCAGCACGCGGATCTTGTCCTTGGCGAGCGACAGTTTGGTCATGGAACGTCCCGAATCGAGGAAAGGCCTGGAGGCTGGTGCACCGTGGGCAGCGAGTATCCATCCTCGCAGCGGCAACTCAAATGAAACCGACGCAGGGCTCCGCTGCACTGCAGGATGGGTTGGCGCTTGTGCGCGCCCGGCCACCGGGGGCAAGCTCCAGGCAAATCCGCGCGCCCGAGCGCTGCACGAAGGACCGCCTCCCCAATGCCGTTCCCAGACGACCGTCCGGCCTCCCCACCCCTCGCCCTCGATGGCACCGACAAGAAATCCGATGCCGCCACGCCGGATGCGGCCAAGTCGGATACGGCCAAGTCCGACAAGGAGCCGGTCGCCCCGCCCAAGCGCTTCGTCACGCAGCACGAGGGCATCTTCCACGGCACCAGGCTCAGCTACGGCGTGACATCCGGCGAGACCCAGGTCGTCGACGTCGATGGCAAGCCGCGCGCCAGCCTGTTCACGTTCGCCTACATCCGCGACGGCGCCACCGACCCGGCGAAACGTCCCGTCACCTTCCTGTTCAACGGCGGGCCGGGCTCGGCATCGCTCTGGCTGCATATGGGGGCGTTCGGGCCGCGGCGGATCGTCGTGCCGGGCGACGGCACCGGCGCCGGCGCCGGCCCCTACGAGGTCGTGGACAATCCGCTCTGCCCGCTCGACCAGACCGATCTGGTATTCATCGACCCGGTCGGCACCGGCTACAGCAAGGTGCTGGGCGAGACGAAGGTCGAGGAGGCCTGGGGCCTCGACGGCGATGCCGGCATCATCGCCGATTTCATCAAGAGATGGCTGACCCTGAACAAGCGCTGGGCCTCGCCGCGCTATCTCTGTGGCGAAAGCTACGGCACGACGCGCGCGGTGGCGGTCGCGGGCAAGCTGCAGGGCGGCCTGTCCGGTGTCGCATTCAACGGCTTGGCGCTGATCTCGGTCATCCTGGATTTCCATACCGCGCGCTTCGAGAAGGGCAATACCCTGCCCGACGTCAGCTATCTGCCGACCTACGCCGCGACCGCCCATCACTACGGCCTGGTCGCCCCGGTGCCGAAGGACCGCGCGAGCTTCCTCGACGAAGTCCGAACCTTCGCCATCGAGGAATATGCGCCGGCGCTCCTGGCCGGCAGCCGGCTGGATCCGGCCCGGCGCAAACGGGTGCTGCGCAAGCTTTCCCGCTATTCCGGCCTCGGCGAGGCCTGGCTCGACCGATCGAACCTGCGCATCGATCCGGCACGCTTCCGCAAGGAACTGCTGCGCGATCGCGGGATCGTGCTCGGCCGGTTCGACACGCGCTACCAGGGACGCGACTATGACCAGGTCGGCGAATGGCCGGACAACGACCCGTCCGCCTATGCGATCGACAGCGCTTATGTCTCGGCGATGAACGACTACCTCGGCCGGACGCTGGCGGTGGAGATGGACCGGCCCTATGTCGTGTTCAATCGCACGGCGCTGACCAAATGGGATTGGCACGGCCCCAGGAACGAGAACCAGACGAGTTGGCCCGGCTACGTCAACGTCGCGCCGGAGCTGGGCCGCATCCAGCGCGAAAACGCCGGGGTCCGCATCCTGATGGCCAACGGTCTCTATGACCTGGCGACGCCGTTCTTCGCGGTCGAGAACACCGTCGCCGGCAACGGCATCGATGCCGGCCGCGTGACGATGCGCTACTACGATGCCGGTCACATGATGTATGTGCACGAGCCGTCATTCGACGCGCTCATGACCGATTTCCGCGCCCTGGTCGCGGGCACCTGATCGTTTTCCTTGAGGGAGCGGAGCCGTGCCCGTGACGCGGGCGAGGGTCCCGGCAATGGTCAGCGCCAAGCCGCATCCCCAAATGCTATAGGACCGGCCGTTTAGACGAGGACGAAGCTCATGAATCCGACCGACATCGCCCGCGTGCAGGACTATCTGCGGCGCACCTTCGACAACAAGCGCATCTGCATCGATCCTCCCGCCAAGCGTAACGCTCCGGTCGAAGTGCGCATCGGCGACGAGTTCCTCGGCGTGCTGCATCGCGACGAGGATGACGGCGAGGTCTCGTGGGCACTGCACATGACGATCCTGGAAGAGGATCTGCCGCCGGCACCGGTCGCCCCGCCGCGGCGCTGATCGCCTCTACACCAGCACGCGTTCCGGCGGCAGCAGGACAGTCACTACCGTTCCCCGTCCCGGTGCGCTGTCAATGGTGAGCGCGCCGCCGTGCAGCTCGATCAGGCGTTGGGCGAGCGGCAATCCCAGGCCGGTGCCTTCGTAGCGACGGGACAGCGCGTTGTCGACCTGCCGGAACGGCTGCAGCGCCACGGCGACCTCTTCCGCGCTCATGCCGATCCCGGTGTCGGCGATGCTGAGCGCGGTGCCGCCTGCCGCCGAGCGCGCGGCCGAAATGACGATCGTGCCGCCCGGCTCGGTGAACTTGGTTGCGTTGGATAGCAGATTGAGCAGCACCTGGCGCATGCGCACGGGATCGAGGTTCATGGCCGGCAGGCTTTCGGGAACCTCGACACTCAACGTCAGCTCGCCGGTGGCGACTTTCTCGCGCACGAACGGCAGGCAATCCTCGACCAGTGCCTCGATCGTCGACGAGCGCTCGTCGAGTTCCATCTGGCCCGCCTCGATCTTGGCAACGTCGAGCAACGCGTTGATGATCGCCAGCAGGTGCTGGCCGCTGTTGTGCATGTCGCGGGCATAGTCGACGTAGCGCGCCTGTCCCAGCGGGCCGAACAGCTCCGACTGCATGATCTCGGAAAAGCCGATGATGGCATTGAGCGGCGTCCGCAGCTCATGACTCATGTTGGCGAGGAACTCAGTCTTGGCGCGGCTCGCCTGCTGCGCCTGCTCCATGGTCCGCGACAATTCCTCCTCGCGGCTCTTCAACAGGGTGACGTCGACCAGCACGCCATCCCAAAGGATCGAGCCGTCCAACTGCAGAGTCGGCACGAAGCCGCCGCGCAACCAGGCGATGGCCCCGCTTTCGGCATGGACGACCCGGAACGAGCACCGCCAAGGCTCCGCCGTTTTGCTGGCCTCGAGCGAGGTCAGGGTCACACCGGGCCGGTCGGCGGCATGGATCCTGCGGAACAGCTGCAAGGGATCGCCGATCACGGCCTCGGGCGACAAGCCGTAGAGATCGCGGACATGGTCGCTGATGAACGGCACCATGATGGTGCCGTCATCGTGGGTCCGCAATTGCAGCACCAGGCCGGGGATATTGCTGCAGAGATGGCGCAGCTGCGCCTCCCGGCATGCCAGGGCGTCGTTCAATTCCTGCAATTGCGCTTCGCGATGCTTCAGATCGGTGATGTCGACGCGGATGCTGGCGCAACCGCCCTCGGCCGTCCGGCGCTCCTCGACCAGCAACCAACGGCCGTCGGCCCGCAATTGCTCGTGCGACGCCTTCGGCGAGCGATGTTTTGTCAGGCGGTCCGCCCGCCATTCCTCCCAGGTCGACGTGTTGCTGAACAGGCCGGCATCCCAGATGCCGCGCCAGAGTTCGAGCAAGGGCGTGCCTGGGACCAGCAGATGCTCCGCTCCCTGCACCATCGCCCGATAGGCCTCGTTGCAGATGACGAAGCGGTCGTCGGCGTCGAACAACAGGAAACCGCCCGGAATGGTCTCGATCGCATCGCGCAGCCGCGCCTCGCTCCGGATCGCCTTGCGTTCGGAGGCTTCGGCCTTGCGCAGCGCCGCCGCCAGCCGGGCCTCGCGTTCGATCTCGCGAAAATACCAGACCCACCCGCAGACGCCTTCGGGCGAGCCGTCCAAGCTGCGGCCGCCGATTTGCAAGGTGCGGCCATCGGTCAGGCGGACGTGACGCGCCTCCAGCTCGCCTGGGCTGCTGCAATATCGTTCCGGGTCGCGCAGCGAGGCCACGATGCCGGACGGGTCGACGACTCTGTTGCCGAAGCCCGCAAGCAGCGACAGGAAAGCGTCTTCGCCGGCCTCTTGGTCCGACAGGTGCCACATGTCGAGGAACCGGCGATTGCGCGACAGGATCCGTCGATCCGCGCCGACGACCAGAACACCGCCAGAGGATGCATCCTCATAGGCCTTCAGGATCAGCGCCGGGAGCGCCGTCTCCGAGACATCGTCAGCCGAGCGCTGAGTTGATTCGCGTCCAAGATGCATATTGGGTTCCAGCGGGTCGCGGATCGTGACAGTTGAGCGACAGGGTAGAGCCCCGCTATGAAGCCAATCTTAAGGACGGATCGGAAAGGCCGCGTTCAGCCGGTCTTCGCATCCGTTTCGGCTTGCTTCAGCTTACGGCGAACCTCCGCCTCCAACTGCCGCAACTGGCGATCGAAGCTCTCGATCCGCTCGAAACGCGCGCGCCGCTGCTTGGCGCTGCCCCGGCCCCAGAGCCGGCGAATGCTGAAATCGCCGGCGACGAACAGCAGGATCGTGCCCGAACCCAGCATGACGAGGGCCGCGATCCAGCCCCGGCTGCCGTCGAGCGCCATGACGCCGCCCCAGAACCCGATAGTGACCAGGGTGGACGACGCGACGAGCAGCAGCCGGCGCACGCTGACGTCCTTGCGGATCTCCGCCTTGCGCTGCTCGATCTCGGTGAACGAATTGATGAACTCCGCCTTGGCCATGGCTTGCCAGGTCCGGAACGACACGCCGCGCACGGTGCGGCCATCCCGGATGAATTGCTCGAGCTTGCGGATGAGATAGTCGGCCCGGTCTTGTGGCGTCGGATCGCTCATCTTCGAAGCCTAGCGGATTTATGGCTAACGAAAGGTTTCGATCGCTCCGTCGCCTATCTGTTGCTCAAGGCGATCAGCGCCGCATGCGTTATCGCCAGTTGGCTTTCCAGGCCGCGGATGACGGTGACCATCTCTGCGAATTCCTTCTCGCGCAGCATGTCGAGCTTCTGGTGCAGCAGCTCGATCTCCAGCTCCGATTTGATGTTGATGTCATAGTCGTGCTGGGCCGATTCCCGGTCGATCGTGCCTTGGCGATTCTGGCTCATCATGATCACCGGCGCCGTATAGGCGGCCTGGAAAGACAGAACCAGGTTGAGCAGGATGAAGGGGTACGGATCCCATTGCTCGACATAGGCCGTCACGTTCAGGAACATCCAGATCACCAGGATCACGCTCTGGATGATGATGAATTTCCAAGATCCGACCGTGGCCGCCACCCCGTCCGAAACCCGTTGGCCGAGCGTCAATCCGTCGCTTGGCGCGGCCGCCCGATGCCGCCGACGCGCCTCCCTCAGGCGCAGCAGCATGCGCATTTCTTCGACCTGCAGGGGATGGATCAACTGATCGAGCATCTCGTTCTCTCCGACGTTTGCATTCTCGCCGGAAGCTTAGCGAAATCGGCGAGCGACACACGTAATCGTTTCATGGCGGGCGGTGATTGACCGCGCGGCCGGTCGGACCGAGAATGGCGCCCATGGGAACGATATTCGTCGCGCGCAGCGCGAGCCTCAGCGACTGGGCCTCAGACGTCGGCCTGTCCAAGCATGTCTTCAAACTTGGCGTCACCGAGGACGACCCGAAGGGTCTAGTCGCGACCGGCTGGGCCGGCTTTCCGACCTGGGTCCTGCTGAAGCAGGCTCCAGCCAGCGAACTGACTGAAGACGCCGCGATCGAAAAACTGGCGGCCAAAGTCAAGATGGTCGATCCGACGCTCTATCCCAAGATCAAGGGCGTGCGCGGCATCTTCAAGGTGACACAGGCGCAGGTCGAGAACCACATCGTCGTCGCCCGGGCGCTGGAAGGCTCGACCGAGTTGCTGGCGCCGAAGCTGAAGCCGATCGACTACGCCGCCTTCATGATCCACAACGCCCTGCGCTGAGGTCGCGCGCGAACAGCTTGAGCGGCGGCTTGTCGGGTGCGGTCCGGACCATTCGCTCGAACGCGAGGCCGAGCCGCTCGAGCAGCCGGATCGAGCGAGCATTGTCCGGGTCCACGATCGCGAGGACGCGGGTCAGGCCGAGGTCGCCGGCGGCATGGGAGAGCGTTGCCTGTGCCGCTTCCATCGCATAACCCTGCCCGCGATAGACCGGGGAAAAGGCGAAGCCGATGTCGACATGATCGAGCGTGTCCCGTTTGATCAGGCCACAGAGTCCGATCGGTGTGCCGCCGTCCTTCAGCTCGACCAGCCACAGCCCGAATCCCAACCGCTGGTACATGGCGATCGGGCCGTCCAGAATGTAGGACCGCGCATCGTCGAACGTCCGCACATTCCGGTCGCCGATGAAGCGCAGCCAGGACGGGTCGTTGACCAGCGCATGAATGAAGGGGGCGTCCTCGACGACGAGTTCGCGCAGGATGAGTCGGTCGGTTTCGAAAGGTGGCATCAACACTCTTCTTGGGATTCTCAAGCCATTACCGCCCGTATTTGTGGCCGACCAGCCAGTTGGCCCCGGCGGTCAGCAGCAGGGTGATCAGGATCAGGACGAAGCCGAGGCTGGCGCCGAACGGCCAGTTGGCGCGTTGCAGCACTTGATCGGCGACGACCGGCGCCATCATTTGGAAGCTGGGACCGCCCAGCAGGACCGGGGTCGCATAGGCGTTCATCGACAGGATGAAGGACAGGACGCCGGCCGCCAGCAGGCCGGGCAAGGCCAGCGGCAGGGTGACCAGGCGCCAGGTCTCGAACGGTGTGGCGCCGAGGCTGAGCGCCGCCTCCTCCGCCCGGCGATCGATGCCCTCGATCACGCTGGACAGAGTGAGCACGACATAGGACAGGTTGACCGACACGATGCCGATGATGACGGCGGTCGGGGTGAACATGATGTCGAGCGGCGCATCGATCAGGCCCAGCGCACCCAACAGCCCGTTGATGAGCCCCTGGCGGCTGAAAGCCACCATCCAGCCGGCGGCCCGCACAGCATTGCCTGCGAACAGCGGCAGTACGACGGCCAGCAGCAGCAGGCCCTTATGTCGGCTTTGGGTCCGCGCCAGGAACTGCGCCACCGGCCAGCCGACGATCAGGGTCAAGATCGTCACGCTGATCGACACGGTGAGGGTCAGGCCCAGCACATGGCGGTAGTACGGGTCGGTCGCGAGCGTCACGTAATTATCGGCCGTGAACGCCTCGACCATGAATTTTCCCGGCACGAAGCTGTTGAAGCTGTAGCGCAGCATCAGCAGCATCGGCAGGGCCAGGAAGACGAGCACGAGCAGGCTCGCGGGGGCCATCGCCCCCACGCGCCGCCATGCCGTCGCGCGGGCTGCGAGCGAGCTCAGGCCTTGAACTCCTTGTCCCACCAATCCTTGAGGGCGCCGTCGTTCTTGGCGAGATAGTCCTGGTCCTGGTTGATGTAGGTGACGTCCGCCGGGAAATCGATGCGGGCCTTGAGGTCGGCGGGAATGTCGACGTTGTTGACCGTCGGATTATAGCCCATGCCGCGGGCGAACTGGACCTGGGCCGATGGCTCCAGCAGCCCGTTCAGCCAGGCATAGGCGCCGTCCTTGTTGCGCGCGTTCTTGGCCATCACCTGGTCGGAGACGTAGAGCACGATGCCTTCCTTGGGGTTGGCCATCTCGATCGGAATGCCGGCGTTCTGCCACATGACCCCACGAGCCTTCCACATGATGCACATCCAGACCTCTTCGGTCTTGAGTGCCGACGCCATCGCCTCGTTGGTCGGGTAGATCTTGACGCCGGCCTTCTTCAGCTCCAGCAGCTTCGCCTTGCCAGGCTCGTAGTTCGACATGGTACCGCCGGAGATCATCGCGGCCGACTCGATGGTCGTCTGGTACTGGATGTCGATCACGCCGACCTTGCCGGCATAGGCCGGGTTCCACAGGTCGGCGTAGCTGGTGGGCTTGTCCTTCACGAACTTCGGGTTATAGAGGATGACCCGGCCGGTATAGATGTGCGGCACGGAATAGGGCGTGCGCAGCTTGTCGATCACATGGCTGAAATTCGGCATCTTCTTCAGGTCGAGCTCGGCCAGCGTATCGTTCTTCCACATTTCGTAGCTGCCGGAATGGGTCAGCGCCACCACGTCCATCGAGCCGCGCGGCAGCGGATGCTCGGCCAGCAGCTTGGTCTTGCGCGCAGTATCGAGGCCGCTGTCGAACACGATCTGATAGCCGATCGGCGCCATGATCGGCTGGGCGATATATTGATCCATCAGGTTCTGGTAGTCGCCGCCCCAGGTGCCGACGACGACCGGTCCGCCGGCCGCCTGGGCCTTGCCGACGAGGGCCGGTCCCAGCCCCGCGAGGGTTGCCCCCGCCCCCATGCCTTGGACGAAACGACGCCGTGTGATGCTTGCCGCCATGTTCAGCACTCCCGTTGGTTCTTGGGCTCAGGCCCCCGCCACACCCTCCGCACCGAGGCCGACGACGGCCTCCGGCGGAATTCCGACCCCGATTTCCCGACCCGGCTCGACCCCATCGAGCCAGCCGCCGCTCGCCTGTTCGACCACCAGCCGATCGCCGCCGGCCAGTTCGAGCGCCACCTCGGCGATCGGTCCCAGATAGGTCACCAGCGCCACACGGGCCGGCACCATGGCCGCGCCGGCCGTCGGCGCCAGGGTGATCGACTCCGGCCGGATCAGCACGGTCGCGGCCCGGTCGAGCGGCCGCGCTGCCGCCAGGGTCCAGCCGTTGCGGGTGGTGAAACTGTGGCCGGTGCCGGTGCCTTCCAGGAAATTGCCGCGGCCGATGAAGCTCGCGACGAAGCGGCTCGCGGGCTCGCGATAGAGCTGCTGGGGCGAGCCGATCTGTTCGACCCGGCCGGCATGCATCACCACCAGCCGGTCGCCCAGGCTCATCGCCTCGTCCTGGTCGTGGGTCACCAGAATGGTCGTGATGCCCAGCAGGCGCTGCAGTGCCTTCAGTTCCTGCCGCACTTCCAGGCGCAGTTTGGCGTCGAGCGCCGACAGCGGCTCGTCGAGCAGCAGGATGTCCGGCTCGATCACCAGGGCGCGCGCGATCGCGACGCGCTGCTGTTGCCCGCCGGACAGCTGTTTCGACGACCGGTCGGCAAACCCGTCGAGCCGGACCAGGCCCAGGGCGCGGGCGACCCGGGTCCTGATCTCCGCCTCCGGACGCTTGCGGCGCCGCAGGCCGAACGCGACGTTCTCGAACACCGAGAGGTGCGGAAACAGCGCGTAATTCTGGAAGACGACGCCGATGTTGCGCCGGTGCGGCGGATCGCGCGTGATGTCGCGGCCACTCAGCGAGACGCTGCCCTGGCTCGCCTCGACGAAGCCCGCGATCATGCGCAGCGTCGTGGTCTTGCCGCAGCCGGATGGGCCGAGCAGCACCAGGAACTCGCCCTGGGCCACGGTCAGCGACAGGGCGTCGACCGCGGCATGGTCGCCGTAGAGCTTGGTCAGTCGATCGAGGACGAGAGCGGTCATCGCCTCAGATCACCCGCGCCAGGCCGACGATCCGGTCGGTCGCGACCAGCCCGGCCCCGATCAACAGCACCTGCAGGGTCGAGACCGCGGCGATGGTCGGATCGGCTTTCCATTCGAGGTACTGCAGGATCGCGATCGGCAAGGTCGTTTCTCCAGGGGCTACCAGGAACAATGAGATTTCGAGATTGCCGAAGCTGACTACGAAGGCGAACAGCGCCGCCGCGATCAAGCCGGGCCAGATCAGCGGCAAGGTGACCCGCAGGATGACCACCCAGGCGCGCGCGCCGAGGCTGGCCGCCGCCTCCTCGATCGCCGGATCGAGCCCGACCAGGTTGGCGGTCAGCAGCCGGATGCACCACGGGATGGTCAGCAGCACGTGGGCGCCGACCAGTCCCGGCGCGGAACCGGACAAGGGCACGTCGGTCGCGATTTCGATCTGGATGAAGAAGATGTAGAGCGCGGCCCCGATCACGATCGCCGGCACGATGAGCGGCGCCATCAGGAAATTCAGCAGCGCCTCGCGGCCGGGAAACCGTCCCCGCACCAGCACCAGGCTCGCCGGCAGGCTGACCGCGAGTCCGACGGCGGTCGCGAGCACGGCGACCTCCAGGCTGAGGCCGAAACCGTCGACGAATTCCCGCTTGGCGACGAGAGACGTGTACCAGCGCAGCGAATAGCCATCGGGCGGCAGCGACAGGATCTCGTTCGAAAAGAAGCTGAGCCACAGCACGAGCAGGATCGGCAGCAGCAGAAAGCCGAACCCGGCCCAGACGGCGGCGCCATAGGCAAGCCGTCCGAGCCGTTCGTGAAGCTGCGTGCCCCGGACCATGAGCGATCGGCCTTAGGCGGCGAGCCGGTTCTTGTAGAACCGTCCGCCCTTCATGATCGCCGACAGATGGGCGCCCTGGTCCTGGAACAGGCCCAGGTCTTTGGTCGGGTCGCCATCGACCACCAGCAGATCGGCATAGGCACCCGGCACCAACTCGCCCAATTCGCCCTCGCGCTGCAGCAGCTTCGCATTCACGATCGTCGCCGACTGGATGATCTCGAACGCCGGCATCACTTCGCTGCGGATCAGAAACTCGCGCGACTGGTCGTCCTGCAACTGGCCCAGCAGGTCGCTGCCGTAGCAGATCGGCACGCCGGTCTTGCGACACATGTCGAGCGAGCGCAGGCCCGCCTCCAGCACCACGTCGTTCTTTGCGAGGCTATAGTCGGTCAGGCCGAAATCCCGTCCGCGCCGCTTCATGGCGTCATAGGCTACGAGAGTCGGCACCAGAAAGGCGCCCTTCTCCTTCATCAGGTCGACCGCTTCCTGGTCCATCAGGTTGCCGTGTTCGATCGAACGTACGCCCTGGCCGACCGCGCGCTTCACCGCTTCGGCCGAATAGGCGTGGGCGCAGACGTAGGAGCCCCAATGCTGCGCTTCCTCGACGGCCGCCGCGATTTCGTCCAGGCGGAACTGCAGGCTGTCGAGCGGGTCGGCCTGGGAGGCGACACCGCCGGACACCATGATCTTGATCTGGTTGGCGCCCTTGCGCAGTTCGTCGCGCACCGCCTTGATCATGTCCGGCACGCCGTCGACGATACGGGTCGTGTAGCTGAGGCCCGAACAGCAGGCGCATTCGATCTCGGTCTGGGTCCGCTGGCGGAAATCGCCGTGGCCGCCGGTCTGGCTGATCGCCATGCCCGAGATGAACAGGCGCGGGCCATCGACCAGCCCGGTGTCGGACGCAACCTGCATGCCCCAGTCGCCGCCGGCCGTGTCGCGGACCGAGGTGAAGCCGCGCATCAGCATGTCGCGCATCAACACGCCCGCCTTGGCCGCGAGCAGGGTCAGCGGCACGCCAGCCAGATGCTGGATGTTCACTTCCGACAGGAAGATATGGATATGGGCGTCGATCAGGCCCGGCATCAGCACCTTGCCATCCAGGTCGACCCGCTGGGCCGAGGCCGATTTGATCGGCGTGTCGCTGACCTCCTTGATCCGGTCGCCTTCGACCAGCAATTCGATCCCGTCCTTGATCACGCCCGAGCGCACGTCGAGAAACCGACCGCCGGTGAACAGAAAACTACCCATGCCCCAAGCCCCTCGCCCATCGTGAATTCGGTCAGCCCCGTCCGTCACCCCGGACGATGCTGCCGCAGGAACGCCAGCAGATCCTCGCCGGCACTGTGCACGTGCCGACGCAGCAGATCGCCCGCTTCCTGGGCATTGCCGAGCCGGCATAGCTTCATCAATTGAGCATGTTCGGTCCGCGCCCGCTCGACGCCGCTGGTCAGCACCAGCTGCAGCCGCGTGTAGCGATCGGTGTTCCCAAGCAAACTTTGGACCAGACTGAGCGAGCGGCTGCGTCCGGACGGCCGATACAGCGTCAGGTGGAATGTGGAGTTCATCTCGCCCCAGGCATGGACGTCGGGACCGTTCAGCGCATGCTCGTAACTGAGCAGGATACGATCGGCGGCGGCCAGGTCGGCCTCGGTCATCCTCGGAATGGCGCGCGCCAGCAGATCTGGTTCCAGCAGCGCGCGCAGATCGAACAGCTCCGCGATCTCGTCCAGCGACAGGGACGAAACGACGGCGCCGCGGTGAGCATGCAGCGTCACCAGCCCCTCGGCCTCCAGCTGCCGGAACGCCTCGCGAATCGGAATGCGGCTGATGCCCAGTTCGGCGGCCAGCGCGTCCTGGCGCAGATTCTCGCCCTCGGCATAGTCGCCGGCCAGGATGCGTTCGCGGATCGCGTCGGCCGCGGCCTCGGTCACCGTCTGGCGCTTCAGGAGCCCGCCTCGCTCGCGCGGTACCGTCGCCGTCACTGCCACGCCCGTCGCCTCCGGTCATCGGTGATCCTGAGCAGGACCATAACAGGTCGATCGTCATTTTGTAAGATTGGATAAAATATGCCAATTGCAGGATTGGATAAAATATGCGATACGCAGTCATCCTTTCCATTCAACCATCACGGCGGGCGACAGATCATGGTGAAGCAGGTTACTTGGGCGGGCGTATTCCCGGCGGTCACCACGCAGTTCCACGCGGACGACAGCATCGATTTCCCGGCGACCCAGAAGGTCGTGCGTGCGCTGATCGACGATGGCGTCGACGGCCTGATCGCCTGCGGATCGGTCGGTGAGAATTCGGCCCTGAGCGCCGGCGAGAAGCGGGAAGTCGTCGCCGCCATCAAGGAAGCGGCGGGAGGCCGGGTACCGGTCATCACCGGCGTCGCCGAGAATTCCACGCGCCTCGCCGAGGTCTATGCCCGCGATGTCGAGAATCTCGGCGCCGACGGGCTGATGCTGATGCCCCCGATGGTCTATTCGGCCAGCCCGCGCGAGATCGTGTCGTTCTTCAAGACCGTAGCGGCCGCCTCCGACCTGCCGATCATGATCTACAACAATCCGCCGGCCTACCGGAACGACGTGACCCCGGCCATGGTCCGGGAACTGAGCGACGTCGATACGATCGTCGCCATCAAGGAATCCTCGGGCGACACGCGCCGCTTCGTCGACCTGCAGAACCTCAACGGCGACCGGTTCCAGCTGTTCTGCGGCCTGGACGACGTGATCCTGGAGACCGGCACGCTGGGCGCGGTCGGCTGGATCTCCGGCCTGTCCAACGTGTTCCCTCGGGAATGCCACCAGCTGTTTACCCTGGTGCGCGCCGGCCGGGCCCAGGAAGCCATGCCGCTCTATCGTTGGCTGATGCCGCTGCTGCATCTCGATGCGCGTGCCGATCTCGTGCAATGCATCAAGCTGTGCGAGCAGATCATGGGCCGCGGTTCGGAGCGCACGCGCGCCCCGCGCCTGATGCTGGAAGGCGCCGAGCGCGCTTTCGTCGAGGGCCTGATGAAGACCGCGCTGGCGACCCGGCACCAGGTGGCGGAGGCGGCCTGATGCCGGCGTTCGGCGGCGTGCCGGAGGGTCGGCACACCTTCTCCTGCCTCGACGGCCATACCTGCGGCAACCCGGTCCGCCTGGTCACGGGCGGCGGGCCGCATCTCAGGGGCGCCACCATGAGCGAGCGGCGCCAGGATTTCCTGGCGCGCTTCGACTGGGTGCGGCGCGCCCTGATGTTCGAGCCGCGCGGCCATGACGTGATGTCCGGCTCTATCCTCTACCCGCCGACCCGGGACGATTGCGACATCGCGATCCTGTTCATCGAAGTGTCCGGCTGCCTGCCGATGTGCGGCCACGGCACCATCGGCACGGTCACCATGGCGCTCGAAAACGGCCTGGTCACGCCGGAGACCGAGGGCACGGTGCGGCTCGATGCGCCGGCCGGCCCGGTGACTGCGACCTATGTGCGCAACGGCGCCCATGTCGACAGCGTACGGATCCGCAACGTGCCGTCGTTCCTCGCGTTCTCGGACGTGACGATCGAGGTCGAGGGCCTGGGCGAGTTGGTCGTCGACGTCGCCTATGGCGGTAATTTCTACGCGATCATCGAGCCGCAGAAGAACTATGCCGGCATCGACGCGCTGGGTGCCGACGGCATCCTGGGCCTGAGCCCGAAAGTCCGGGTCGCGATCAACCAGGCGGTCGATGCGGTCCATCCGCTGGATCCGACCATTCGCGGCATCGGCCACGTGCAATGGACCGACAAGCCGCGCGATGGCCGCGCCCATGGCCGCAACGCGGTCTATTATGGCGACAAGGCGATCGACCGCTCGCCCTGCGGCACCGGCACCTCGGCGCGTATGGCCCAGCTTGCTGCCCGCGGACGGCTGTCGGTCGGTCAGGATTTCGTCCATGAAAGCATCATCGGCACCCTGTTCGAGGGCCGGGTCGAGGCCGCCGAGCGGGTCGGCACGCTGGATGCGATCGTGCCCAGCATTTCCGGCTGGGCGCGCCAGCACGGCATCAACACGATCTTCGTCGATAGCCGGGATCCCCTTGCCGGCGGCTTCCAGCTCAGCTGAAATAGCCCGATGAACCAACAGATCGCGATCGTCGGCGCCGGGATCATCGGCATGAGCGCCGCCCGTGCCCTGCAACGGGCCGGCACGGCCGTTACCGTCTACGACCCCGAGGAGCCGGGCGCGGTCTGTTCGTTCGGCAATGCCGGCAACATCGCGATCGACCATGTCCGGCCGCTTGCGCGGCTCGACGTGCTCGCGACGGTGCCGCGCATGCTGGCCGACCCGCTGGCGCCGCTCTGTCTCAAATTTGCCGGCCTGCCGCACGCCTGGCCATGGCTATGGCGCGCCGCCGTCGCCGCCCGGCCGGCCCAGGAGCGACGTGGGACGCGCGCATTGGGAGCGTTGCTGGGTGCGGCGCGCGCCGCCTGGGACGACGAGATCAAGCTGTCCGGGTTGGAAAGCCTGTTCCACACGGAAGGCGCGCTGGTCGTCTATGAAAAAGCGGGGAGTCTTGCGGCCACTGCCGCGGATGCCGCGATCCTGCGCGAGCACGGCGTCCGGGTCGACATGCTGTCGGCCGACGAAATCAACCAGCGGGTCCCGGGCCTGGCCCAACAGGCGGCCGGCGGACGCTTTTATCCCGATGCGGCCCACACGGTCGATCCCCGCGGAATCGTGACCCATCTGGCCGAACGCTTCGTGGCCGAGGGCGGCACGATCCGGCGCGAGAAGGTCACCGGCTTCCTGCTGGCCGAGGGCCGGGTCGCCGGCGTCCAGACGGCGCAGCGCGCCGAGACGGTGGACGCCGTCGTGCTCGCGACCGGCCTCGCCTCGCGTCCGCTGGCCGAGCAACTGGGCGCCCGCACGCCGATCAGCGGCGAGCGCGGCTACCATGTCGTGCTGGAGAACGGTCCGCCGCTCGACCTGTCGGTCACGTTTGCCGAGCGCGGCTTCATCGCAACGCCCATGAACATGGGCGTGCGCCTGGCCGGGACGGTCGAGCTGGGCGCCGGCACGGCACCCGACTGGCGCCGTGCCGAGGCGTTGCTGCATCACATGCGGGCACTCTACGGTCGGTCGGACCTGCGCGAGGCCAGCCGATGGACCGGCGACAGGCCGACGCTGCCCGACTATCTGCCGATGCTGGGGGCCAGCCCGCTCGCCCGCAACGCGGTCTTCGCGTTCGGCCATCAGCATATCGGCCTGACGCTCGCGGCCATCACCGGCCGCCTGGTGCGCGACCTGGTGCTGGAACGGCCGGTCGAGATCGACCTCCGGGCCTGCCGCACCGACCGCTTCGGCCGGGTCTGATGCCGCGGCGCTAGCGACGATTCAGGAACAGGCCGAACACCAGTCCGACGGCACCGGCGGCCAGGAGAGCGGCAAGCGAGCGGCTGCCGATCAGGTCCCGGGCGCTGTCCGTCGCTTCGCCATAGCGCTGCTGCACCGTGCCGCCGAACTCGCGGACCTTGCCGCGCACTTCGGTCCTGGTATCACCCGCCAGCGCTCCGACCGAGCTTTCCACGCGTCCCGCAACCCGCTTGGCTGCACCGATGACCGTATTGTCTTCCATGTCGGTTCTCCCTTGGTTGAGCCATCCCAACCGCCGAGGCGCCGGACGGTTCCGACCGTCGGCCTCACAGGAAGCTCGCGACCGCCTCCAGGTGATGAGCCTCGCAGCCCAGCTTTTCGACGATGCGGGCACGATGGCAATGATGCCAGTCGGCCTCGTAGCACAGCAGGCAGCATCGTTCCGCCGAGGCCCGGGCGGCGACCTCCTCGAGCGCCTCGCCGGCCGCTTCGGTCGCCAGTTGCTCGTCGACGATGCGCCAAAACGTCGCCTGGTCGCCGGCGTGGTGGGCGGTCCTGCCCTCCTTCGGCGTGCCGAGCGGCTTCAGGTGAACGTAGCCGATGCCGGCCGCCAGCAGCGAAGCCGCAAGGCTGCTCTTGGAAAAGCCGGCGCGGCGCGACTGCGGCCGGTCGCGCACATCGAGCACGGTCTTGACCCCCGCCCGCTGCAGCGCCCCGATCACGTCGCTCTGCGCCGCCTTCTCGTACCCGATCGTCCAGATTTCCATCGATCCCGAAACCTCGCGCAATTGACACCGGCATCCGAAAATGCGACGGGTGGGTCCTGCCACTGATCCTCGTGGGAGAGACCGGAGAGCCCCAAAAGGGCCAGCCGGCGCCGAAGGAGCAACCGCCCCGGAAACTCTCAGGCAAACGGACCGCGAGGGGAAGGCGACTCTGGAAAGCAGGTTCCGATTCATTCGGGGCCTCACCGACGAGGTAAGCCGCGGGGAAACCCGTGAGCCAATCTTTCAGGTTCCCAGGACAGAGGGGGCGCGGATCGTGTTCGCACGGTCTTTACGCGACCACCCTGTCTTCGAGCCGAGGATCCATGAGCGCCATCCCGACAGAACCATCCCTGAAGCGTGTGCCGCTCCATGGTCTCCACGCCGAACTGGGCGCGAAGTTCGTGCCCTTCGCCGGCTACGAGATGCCGGTGCAATACAAGCTGGGGGTGCTGGGCGAACACCTGCACACCCGCACCAAGGCCGGCCTGTTCGACGTGTCGCACATGGGCCAGCTGCGCCTGCGCGGCGCAAACCCCGCTGCATCGCTCGAAACGCTGGTGCCGGGCGACATCCAGGCGCTGAAGCCCTGGCGGACCCGCTACACCCTGCTGACCAACGACCAGGGCGGCGTGCTGGACGACCTGATGGTGACCAACCTCGAGGATCACCTGTTCCTGATCGTCAACGCCGCGACCAAGGACGCCGACATCGCCCACCTGACGGCGCGGCTCGCAGGCGAGGCGGCCGTCGAGCCCCTGCCCGACCGCGCGCTGCTGGCACTGCAGGGACCGGCCGCGGCGAGCGTGCTGTCGCGCTTCGCCCCTTCGATCGGCGGCATGGCGTTCATGACCGCGGCGAACATCAGCTTCGACGGCATCCCCTGCTTCGTCACCCGGTCGGGCTACACCGGCGAGGATGGCTACGAGATCTCGGTTCCCGGTGCCGAGGCGGAGCGTTTCGCGCGCCTGTTGCTGGCGCACGAGGAGGTCGCCGCGATCGGCCTCGGCGCCCGCGACTCGCTGCGGCTCGAGGCCGGCCTGTGCCTTTACGGCCATGACATCGACGAGACCACGACCGTGATCGAGGCCGATCTGGCCTGGGCCGTCGGCAAGCGTCGACGGGCCGACGGTGGTTTCCCGGGTGCCGCGATCATTCAGCGGCAGTTGGCCGAGGGTGCGCCGCGCCGCCGCGTCGGCATCCTGCCCGAAGGCAAGGCACCGGCTCGCGAGCATACCGAGATCACCGACGGCACGACCAGGATCGGTGAGATCACCTCCGGCGGCTTCGGCCCGAGTCAGGGCGGCCCGGTCGCCATGGGCTATGTCGACGCGAAACATGCCGCCATCGGCACCGCGATCACGCTGGTCGTGCGCGGCGTCGCCCGCCCGGCCCAGGTCGTGGCCCTGCCCTTCGTTCCCCATCGCTATTTCCGCGGCTGATGCCCCGATCCCAAGGAGTTCCGAGATGAGCACGATCCACTATACCAAGAGCCACGAATGGATCCGGGTCGACGGCGACACCGCGACCGTCGGCATCACCGCCCATGCCGCCGAAGCGCTGGGCGATGTCGTCTATGTCGAGGTTCCGGCCGCCGGCAAGGCGCTGTCGAAGGGCAAGGAGGCCGCCGTCGTCGAGTCGGTCAAGGCCGCAAGCGAGGTCTATGCGCCGGTCTCCGGCACGGTCACCGAGGGCAACCCGGCGCTCGCCGACGATCCGGCGCTGGTCAACAAGGACGCCATGGGCGACGGCTGGTTCTTCAAGCTGACCGTCAGCGACCAGAGCGAACTCGCCGACCTGCTCGATCAGGCCGCCTACGACGCCCTGGTCGCGGAGAGCCACTGATGCGCTATCTTCCGCTGACGGACGTCGAGCGGCAGGACATGCTCGCCACCATCGGCGTGCCCTCGGTCGACGCGCTGTTCTGCGACGTGCCGAAGGCCGCTTGGCGCGACAAGCCGTTCGACCTGCCGCCGCACCAGGGCGAGCTCCAGGTCGAGCGCGCGCTCGCCAAGCTCGCCGCGCAGAACGTGCCGGCCGGATCGGTGCCGAGCTTCCTCGGCGCCGGCGTCTATCGCCATCACGTGCCGGCGACGGTCGATCACATCATCCAGCGCGGCGAGTTCATGACCTCGTACACGCCGTACCAGCCGGAAGTGACCCAGGGCACGCTGCAGTATCTGTTCGAATTCCAGACCCAGGTAGCGCTGATCACCGGCATGGATGTCGCGAACGCGTCCATGTACGACGGCGCCAGCGCCACCGCCGAGGCGGTCATGATGGCGAACCGGGTCACCAGGCGCACCAGGGCCGTCATCTCGGGCGGCCTGCATCCGCATTACCGCGAGACCACCGCGACCCACGCCCATTTTGCCGGCTTCACCATCGAGCAGGCCGCGCCGAACCCGTCGGTGGACGAGGATCTGGCCGCGTCGATCGACGACAAGACCTCCTGCGTCGTCGTGCAGAATCCGGATTTCTTCGGACGGGTCCGTGATTACTCGGCCCTGGCCGAGGCGGCGCACGCCAAGGGCGCGCTGCTGGTCGTGGTAGTGAACGAGATCGTGTCGCTGGGCGCCATCACGCCGCCGGGTGAGATGGGTGCCGACATCGTCGCGGCGGAAGGCCAGTCGATCGGCAATCCGCTGACCTTCGGCGGTCCGCATGTCGGCCTGTTCGCGACGCGCGACAAGTACGTCCGCCAGATGCCGGGCCGCCTGGTCGGCCAGACCGTCGATGCCGACGGCAGGCGCGGCTGGGTGCTGACCCTCTCGACCCGCGAGCAGCACATCCGCCGCGAGAAGGCCACCAGCAACATCTGCACGAACGCGGGCCTCTGTGCGCTCGCCTTCACCATCCACATGTCCCTGCTGGGCGAGACCGGGTTCGTAGGCTTGGCGGCGCTCAACCACGCCCATGCCTCGCTGCTCGCCGACAAGCTGGCGGCGGTGCCGGGCGTGACATTGCTGAACGACGGCTTCTTCAACGAGTTCACGCTCGCCTTGCCGAAGCCCGCGGCCGGCGTGGTCGAGGCGTTGGTCCGCACGGGCGTCCTGGCCGGCGTGCCGGTCTCCCGGCTCTATCCCGACCGGCCCGAACTGGCAAACCTGCTGCTCGTTGCCGCGACGGAAACCAATACCGAGGCGGACATGGACGAGTTCGCCGCCAAGCTCCAAGAGGTGCTGTGATGAACGAATGGAGCAAGGCGATCAGCAATTTCACGACCGACAAGTTGGGCGTGAGCGGGACCTACAGCGGCCATCGCGGCCTGCAGATCGAGGAACCGCTGCTGTTCGAGCGCGACAGCGAAGGCCGCTGCGGCGTCGATCTGCCGGAGCTGCCCAAGGCGAAGAACCGGCTCGGTGCTCACGCCCGCAAGGGCCGGATCGGCCTGCCCGGCATCTCCGAGCCGGAGATCGTGCGCCACTTCACGCGCCTGTCGCAGAAGAACTACGCGATCGACACCGGTCTCTATCCGCTGGGTTCGTGCACCATGAAGCACAATCCGCGGCTGAACGAAAAGATGGCGCGGCTTGCGGGCTTCGCCGACATCCATCCGCTGCAGCCGGTCTCGACCGTGCAGGGCGCCTTGGCGGTGATCGACCAGCTGGCCTATTGGCTGAAGGTCCTGACCGGCATGCCGGCGGTCGCCATGAGCCCCGCGGCGGGCGCCCATGGCGAGCTGTGCGGCATGATGGCGATCCGTGCCGCCCATGACGCCAGGGGCGAGACGCGCAACAAGGTGCTGGTCGCCGAGTCGGCCCACGGCACCAACCCCGCGACCGCGGCCGCCTGCGGCTTCACGGTCGAGGCGGTGCCGGCCAACGCGCGCGGCCGGGTCGATCTGGCCGCGATGAAGGCCCAGTTGGGTCCCGACGTGGCCGCGGTCATGCTGACCAACCCGAACACCTGTGGCCTGTTCGAGACCGAGATCCGCGAGATCGCCGACGCGGTCCATGCGGCCGGCGCCTATTTCTACTGCGACGGCGCCAACTTCAACGCCATCGTCGGCCGTGTCCGCCCGGCCGATCTCGGCGTCGACGTCATGCACATCAACCTGCACAAGACCTTCTCGACCCCGCACGGCGGCGGCGGCCCGGGTGCCGGTCCGGTCGTGCTGGCGGCGGCGCTCGCCCCGTTCGCGCCGCTGCCCTGGGTCGTCCATGGCAAGAACGGCTTCGAAGTGCTTGAAAAGGCCGAGGGTGACGCCGCGCAGGCGTTCGGCCGCCTAAAGGGTTTCCATGGCCAGATGGGCATGTTCGTGCGCGCTCTCGCCTACATGATGAGCCACGGCGCCGACGGGTTGCGCCAGGTCGCCAGCGATGCCGTGCTGAACGCGAACTACATCCTGGCCAGCCTGAAAGACGACATGAGCGCGCCGTTCGAGGGGCCGTGCATGCACGAAGCCCTGTTCGACGACCGTTTCCTCAAGGACACCGGCGTCACCACGCTCGACATCGCCAAGGCGCTGATCGACGAGGGCTTCCATCCCATGACCATGTATTTCCCGCTCGTCGTGCACGGGGCCCTGCTGATCGAGCCGACCGAGACCGAGAGCAAGGCGACGCTCGACCGGTTCATCGGCGTGCTGAAGGCGCTGGCGGCCGAAGCCAAGGAGGGCAAGGTCGAGAAGTTCCGTGCGGCACCGACCCTGACGCCGCGTCGCCGCCTGGACGAGACCGGTGCGGCCCGCCAGCCGATCCTGCGCTGGACCCCGCCCAAGGAGCCCGTGCGCGACACCGCCGAATAGCCTGCGCGGCCTCGCAATACGGCCCGTCCTCCCAGTCGGAGGACGGGCCGTATTTTTTTCGCGGAGATGGTACAGTGGCGCGCTTCCCGTCACGGCAGGTATGCCCATTGCACGCGAGTGCCCGAATGCCCAGAGAGCTGCGCCAGATCATGTTCGGGCCGCCGGAAATCATGACGGCGATCATGGAATATCACCGCCGCCGATCGCTCACCCTGCCGCGCGGCACGGCCGTCCGATGCCAGATCCTGGACGAACCGACCTTGTCGGCCATCATGTTCATCCAGACCGACGGCCTGGCGATGACCGAATTATCCGTGGATGCAGAGACCTTGGCGGCGGCATTGATCCTCTACTGCATCAACCGGAAGATCCCATTGCCGGCCGAGGCCGAAAAGCGGCTGCGCAAGCTGGGTGACGACCGGGTCGCCCTGTTCATGATCAAGCCGCCGCGCTGAATGCGGGAAATCACCCGCTGCGGTAGAAAATCTTCCAGGCAGGCGGGGATGGTCCGGCTGCCGGGCGCGTAACATCCGCATCCCATGGACCACGGAGGATTCCGGCCATGATGCAGATGTTCTTGAGCGAACTGTGCGACCTCGGCGCGTTCGCCGTTGTCGCCGTCTATATTTCGTCGGTCGGTGAAAGCCGGCGCGGCAAGCGCCGCTGTGGCCGCTGAGCACCCCGCTTCGAAACCGCTCGCCCCCAAGCACCTTCCCCGCTAGACTGACGGCTTCCTTCCCCGGGGATTGGAGACCGGCATGCATGCCCAATGGCTCGGCAAGTTCGCGATCGGCTCGGCCGCCTTCGGCGCCGCGGCAGCGGCTGTGCTCGTCCTGGCAGCGGCCAGCGCCCCGACCCTCGAAGCGAAGCTTGGCATCCTCGGCGTCGAGCTGTCCTTGTCGATCGGCGACGCGCCGTCGACCGGCACACCCGCCTATCTCGAAGCCAGCATGCTGCGCAAGAACCAGGACGACCGCATGAGCGGTGTCGCCCTGCGGGTTGCCAAGTCCGGCGGCCTGCGCGCACCGGCGGCCGCACCCGCCCCCGACACGTCGGTCAATCGCGCGGCAGCGACGGCCACGCAGGCTCCAGCCGAGCCCCGCTGCGCAATCTGAGACGCTGCCGCCGTCAGGCTTCGCCTCTCAAAAGGAAGCTGCCTTCCATCATCCCGACGCAATGACCGCCGACGCGAATGGTGTCGACGACCCCACGCCGCTTTGACGCGCGGGCGACCAGCAAGCTGGGGCGCCCCATGTCGACGCCCTGGACGATGCGGTACGTCGCATCGAAGTCCGATTCGGAGCCAAGCTCCGCCAGCAATCCGCTGAGGGCCGCCGCAGCGCTGCCCGTGGCTGGGTCCTCCGGGATGCCGTCGAGCGGCGAGAACATGCGGGCGTCGAGATTCACCGTCGCGCCGTCCGCTTCCCCGTCCTTCGTATAGAGGTAGATACAGTCGGCCCCGTCGAGCGGCAGCAGATCTTCATGGGCGGACAGATCAGACTTGGCGCGGCGCAGCGCCGTGCGCGAGGCGATCTCGACCACCAAGAACGGCAGGCCGACCGACACGACCTGCGGCGGATGTCCAACCGTGCGAATGTCCGAAGGCACCAGGGACAGGCAGGCCGCAGCCTCTGCCGGCGTCACTTGCGAGCGCCGCGAAAGCCGCTCGGGCGCTGTCAGCTCGGCGCCGACGATGTGATCGCCCTCGCGCAGCAGCCGAACCGGCACCAGTCCCGCCGCCTCTTCGAAAACCAAGCGCTCCGGCAGCGTCGAGACGTCCTGGGCCTGCCGCGCCAGCACGAAAGCGGTGCCGACGTTCGGATGTCCCGCGAACGGCACTTCGGTGCGGGGCGTGAAGATCCGAACCTTCGCGGTGTGCGCCGGATCATCCGGCGGCAGCACGAACGTCGTTTCGGAATAGTTGAATTCGGACGCGACGGCCTGCATCTGCGCCGTCGAAAGACCCCCGGCATCGAGCACGACGGCCAGCGGATTGCCGCCGAACGGCCGGTCGGTGAAGACGTCGACGGTGACGTAGCGGCGGCGCATGATCGCTCAGCGCACCCAGTCGACGATATGGCCGGGCAGGTCCTCTTCCTCGATCTCCTCCTCGGAGATCACCCGGTACCGCACCGACATGCCGGCGCGGTGGACCGAATCCCGCTTGCCGCTGACCAGCGGATGCCAATCGGGCAGATCCTTGCCCTCCGCGACCAGCCGATAGGCACAGGTGGACGGCATGAAGGCCAAGGCGGCGATATTGTCGGGCGTGACCTTGACGCAGTCGGGTACCAGGAACGAGCGGTCCTTGTAACGGCTGCAGCGGCAGCTGTGGGTGTCGAGCAGATGGCACACGACGTCGGTGAACAGGATCTCGTCGGTATCCTCGTCCTGCAGCTTGATCGTGCAGCATTTGCCGCAGCCGTCGCAGAGCGACTCCCACTCCGCGGCGTTCAGGTCCGCCATCGGCTTCGCACGCCAGAAGGGTTCGCCGCTCATTCCAATCCCCGGTCTCGTCGTCGTTCGGATAAACCCGCGTTCCCATAGGCCGTTTCGACGTCCGCGCCAAGCGACGCGTGCGCGGGCTGCCATGCATCGGCTATGGTCGGCCGGACACGTGAAGCGGGACTGAAGAAGGGGCAGGGTTTGGGACGGATCTTGCGCAACGTCGGCGCGCTGCTGTTCGGCGTCAGCATCCTGCTGCTCGGCGCCGGCCTGTTCCAGACGTTCCTCA
This sequence comes from Aliidongia sp., assembly GCF_035943795.1. Lineage (NCBI taxonomy): Bacteria > Pseudomonadati > Pseudomonadota > Alphaproteobacteria > Rhodospirillales > Dongiaceae > Aliidongia > Aliidongia sp. Next base: position 43,686 of record NZ_DASZBY010000008.1, read on the forward strand.
GCCTGCGCATGGCGTTCGAGCAGTTCGGCGCGCTGACGATCGGCGCGATCCTCGCCGCCTATTTCGCGGGTTTCATGGCCGGGTCGACCCTCGCCGGCAGGGTCGTGCGCCGGGTCGGCTATATTCGCGCCTTCGCGATCTTCTCGGCCCTGCTGTCTTCCTCGGTGCTGTTCCAGGCACTGATCGTCGACCCGATCGTGTGGGCAGCCCTGCGTGCCTGCGGCGGCTTCGCCATCGCCGGCCTGTTCCTCGTGACGGAGAGTTGGCTCAACCATCGGTCCGACGAGGCGACGCGCGGCCAGGTGCTGGCGCTCTATGTCATGGTCGAGCAGGTCGCGACCGGCCTCGGCCAGTATCTGATCGACCTGTTGCCGACCGGCGGCACCGGCAGTTTCATCCTGACCGCAGGCCTGTTCGTCCTGGCGCTGATCCCCGTCGCCGCGACCAATGCGGAGGCGCCGCTGCCGGCCGCCCATTCCACCCTGTCGATCGGCCGCCTGTTCCGCATCACGCCGCTGGGCGTGCTGGGCTCGCTGTTCGCCGGGTTGATCAACAGCGCCTTTTCCGGCCTGGCGCCGATCTATGCCCAGGGCATCGGGTTGTCGACCGGCTTCATTTCCATCTTCATGAGCATCACGATCCTGGGCGCCCTGATCTTCCAGCTGCCGGTCGGGCGCCTGTCGGACCGGTTCGACCGCCGCAGCGTGCTGCTGATCATCATCATCAGCCTGACCGCCGTGTCGGGCGTGCTGTCGGTCGCGGACGGCTTCGGCATCTGGGCGCTGCTGGCGTTGGCCCTGGTGTTCGGTGGGTTCAGCCAGGTGATCTATCCGGTGACCGCGGCGCATGCGAACGACTATGTCGAGGAAGCAGACCGGGTGGCCGCCGCCGGTGCCCTGCTGCTCGCCTACGGTATCGGCGCCACCATCGGGCCGCTGCTGGGCTCGGTGCTCATGGACTGGCTGGGGCCGGTCGGCCTGTTCGTCTATATCACGATCATTTCGGCGGCGTTGGCCGGGGTCGTCGCCGTGCGCATGGTCGCGCGCGACGCGCGACCGGCCCATCTGCAGACCCGCTTCCAGCTCGTCTCCAGCTCGACTCCGGCGGCGGCCGAGCTCGACCCCCGCACCCATCCCAGAAAGGCGCCTTCCCCATGACCGAGATCACCATCCGCGGCTATGATGGCGCCGATCTGGAAGCTGCCATCGATCTGTTCCTGCTCCCGAAATGCATCTGGGGCACCCTGAGGCTGCCCCACGATTCGCGCGACGCCATCCGCAAGCGGCTGGAATCGATCGATCCGAGCCGCCATCGCCTCGTGGCCGTCGCCGACGGCCGGGTCGTGGGCCTGCTGTCCCTGCATCGCGGCGAGGGGCGCCGCGCCCACGCCGGCGAGATCGCGCTACTGGTCCATGACGATTTCCACGGACGCGGCATCGGGCGGAAACTGACGGAAGCCTGCATCGATCTCGCTGAGAATTGGCTTGGCCTGACCCGGATCGAACTGGGCGTGTTCGTCGACAATGCGCCCGCCATCGCGCTCTACGGCAAATGCGGCTTCGAGATCGAAGGCACCGAACGGCGATGGGCGTTGCGCGGCGGCGTGCTGGTCGATGCCCATCGCATGGCACGCGTGAAGCCGTGACCCTTGTCGGATTGCTGGATTTCGGCGATTTTCCGGTCCCGTCATGATGCGCCGCCGCCGTTCCATCCGATGATCCTGACCCCGATCGCGCCCCAAGCGCTCGACCTGGTGCTGGCGGCGTTCGAGCGGACGCTGAGCGGCGCGCCCTTGGAAATTTCCGTGTTCCGGCGCATCGCTGCCAGCCGCGCCGCGGAAGGCGGCCCGGTCGCGGTCTGGCACGCCGATGCGGTGGCGCTGGCGGACCGTTTCGCCATGCGCCCCTTGCCCGAAGCGCCGCAACAGGCGTTCAGCTGGGACGGCGCCCGGGTCCGCACCGACAGCGAACCGGCGGTGCTGGTCCATGAGGTCGCGCACTATCAGATCGCGGCTCCATCGCGCCGGTTCCTGCCGGATTTCGGCCTGGGTGCCGGGCCGGAGACCGGGCTGGTCGAAATCGCCGATGCGGCACGCGCCGCCGATGCGGCGACGCGCGAGACCGAAGAGGCGATGGCCTCGCTGCTGGGGATCCTGTGGGAGGTCGAACTGGGCCAGCCGGCGATCCTGGCCTTCCAGGAGCAGAACTGGCTCGAGGGTGCCGGCCGGCCCGGCACTGCCGCGTTCTTTCGCGCGACGCTCGGCCGGCTTGCCGATGCCGGGCTGATCGACGGAGACGGCCGGCCGACCTATGCGGTGCGGATCGCGCCGGAACTCTGACCCGCGAGCGTCGGGAAACCGAGGTAGAGCTGCGCGTGACTGCCGCCGTGGTTCGCCATGCCCGGCTTCGTCAGGCAACCGCGCGGCGCGGCATAGCTGTGGATCGTACGCTTGGGCGCCTCGTGCCAGCCGATGTTGAAGGCGCCGAGCTTCGGAAAGAATTGCAGTCCGCTATATGGCAGCTGGTCGTGGATCCACCAGGCCATCGCCTGCCATGGCGTGCCCGCCGCCATCCGGTCGACCAGCCACGGCAGGGCGATGCAGGCGACCGCACCCATCCTGCCCTGCGCATCGCGGCGGTCCCAGATATGCCGGGAGTAGTTGCGCTCGTTCGACGCGCAATTGAAGCCCTGGGCGTTGCCATAGGCGTTCACCGCGGCGGAGCGGTAGGCCGATCGGATCGCGACGCGCCCGAACGTGGCCTGCAGCGGCTCCAGGATCTCCCCGCACAGCCGCGTCCCGGCCGCGATGGCGAGTTGCGGGTCGTCGGGCAGGTTCGCAATCCCGCACACGTCGGCGATCTCGCTGTGCAGAAAATCGCGCATGAAGAACGACGCGGACAGCCGAACCCGGCCGAACGCCTCGGCACCACGAACCGTCTTCGGTGCCCTCATGGCCTGGCGGCGGGCGCCGGCGGGGGATAGAGGATCATCTGGGTGCAGCGGAACAGGGCGACCGTCTTGCCGGTCGTCTCGCTCTTCACCTCCGCGTCCCACAATTGCGTCGTGCGGCCACCATGGACCATGCGGGCCTCGCACCGCACCCCGCCCTCGCGCGCCGTGCCGACGAAATTCGCCTTGAGCTCGATGGTGGTGAAGCTGGTGGCGCCGTCCGGCAGGCTGCCGAGACAGCCGAAGCCGCAGGCCGAGTCGGCCAGGGCCACGACCGTCGCGGCGTGCAGATAGCCGTTCGGCGCCAGGTGGTGCTGCAGAACGTCGAACCGGCCGTGCACCCATCCCGGTTTCGCATCGACCCATTCGAGCCCCAGCAGCCCAGGAAGGTAACCTTCCTGGCGGGACGTAAAGCGCGCGGCGAACTCACTCATGAGAAAGCTCCGATGGGGTGGTCAGACGTGCCCGACCAGCACCTGGCCCACGAACTTGGCGATCGCCTCGCCGATCTCGTCCGGCGAATCCTCCTGCAGGAAATGGGCGCCCTCGACGGTGACCTCCTGCTGGTTGGGCCAGGCTCGACAATATTCCCGCTGGGCCCCGATCAGGAAGCCCGCCGGATCGCCGTTGATGAACAATTTCGGGATCGGGCTGGTCGACAGCCAGCGGGCATAGGTATCCACGATCGCGACCACGTCGGCCGGCTCGCCGGCGATCGGCAATTCGCGGGACCAGGTCAGCATCGGCTGACGCGAGGGGCCGGGCGTCACGAACGGTCGGCGATAGACCTCCATCGCCTCCGCCGAAATGCCGCGCAGCGGCAGCAGATATTCGATGAACAGGTTCTTCTGCAGGATCAGGTCTTCGCCGGCCGCCGTGCGCTGGCCCTGGAAGAACGCCTTGGTCGTCTCCGGCCACTCGTCCCACGACAGGAACGGCCGGACGATGCCTTCCATATAGGCGATGGCCTTGACCCGCTCGGGGTGGCGCTGGGCCCACGAGAAGCCCAAGGCAGAACCCCAATCGTGGACGACCAGGATGACGTTCTCGGTCAGGCCCATGGCGTCGAACCAGGCATCCAGGTAACGCGCATGATCGACGAAGCGATAGGACCCGTCCGGCGCCTTGCCCGAATGGCCCATGCCGACATAGTCGGGCGCCAGGCACCGGCCGAGCGGCAGCAGATGCGGAATGATGTTCCGCCACAGGTAGGACGGTGTGGGGTTGCCATGCAGGAAGACGATCGGATCGCCCTCGCCGACATCGACATAGGCCATGGTGCTATCGAGCACCGACACGAACTTTCGGTAGGTGGCGTCTTCCGTCGAAATGAGAGGATGCGTCATTTGGAAACTCCGCTGTAGAACTCTGAGCGCCGCTCGGGACGCTGTGCCTCCTCCGATGAGTAGGAGCAGGACGGCGGGAGATGGCGGTACTTAACGATCGGACCGTCTCTCGCCGTATGCTCATTGAAATGGGCGCCGGACGCGGCTATGACAAAGCAGATATTTTGTCGGTTTCGATTTAGATAAACTAAATCTTCTCCCGCAAGCCGAGGAAGGGTTGGACGCCTCCTTGAGACTTTTGCTACTTGCCTTTGTCCTCTGTGTCCCCATCGGTTTAGGAGCGACCTGGATCGCGGGTTCGACGATGATCCGAGGGCGCCCGTCCGCGGTCACCTCGGCCGAACGACCGGCGCAGGATGTCGCCATCGAAACGCGCGATGGCCTGTTGATTGCTGGGACCTTCCGGCCCGGACGCACCGACCGATCGCCGGCTGTTCTCTTGCTGCACGGGCTCGGCGCGTCGCGGAGCGCCACCGCACCGAATGCGGCATGGCTGGCGGGCCTGGGCTACGCGACCTTGACAATCGACTTCCGGGGACATGGGCAATCGGCCATGGCGGCACGCAGCTTCGGATTGAACGAAGCGATGGACGCGCGCGCAGCCCTCGCCTGGCTGAAGCACCGGCAACATGGTGGCCATGTGGGTGTGATCGGCATATCGCTCGGCGGTGCAGCCAGCCTGATCGGAGTTGATGGACCGATCCCGGCCGACGCTCTGGTACTCCAGGCGGTCTATCCGGACATCCGGCGCGCCATCCGGAACCGCATCGCCGATCGTCTGGGAAAAGGGCCGGCATATCTTCTCGAACCGCTGCTCAGCTTCCAGGCACCGATCCGCTTCGGAGTCTCACCGTCAGGACTGTCGCCCTTGGAAGCGCTGGCGCGATACGCCGGCCCCGTGCTGGTCATCGGAGGAATGCAGGACCGCTCCACGCTGCCGGAAGAAACTCGATCGATGTTCGAAGCCGTCCAAGGCAAGCGGGAGCTATGGCTCGTCGCCGACGGTGATCACGGCGCCATCTGCGCGCTCGCGGACGTGCCATATCGCAGCCACGTTGAAGCGTTCATGCGGCAGACGATCGGACCCCCCGACTAGCGGTCCTCTATTCCTTGACCGCCCCGGTCATGCTCGAGACGTAATGCTCGACGAAGAACGAGTAGAGCACCGCGACCGGCAGGGAGCCCAGCAGCGCGCCGGCCATCAGCGGCCCCCAGTGGTAGACGTCGCCTTCGACCAGTTCGGTCACCACGCCGATCGGGATGGTCTTGTTCTCGGACGAGGAGATGAAGGTGAGCGCATAGATGAACTCGTTCCAGCTCAGGGTGAAGCCGAAGATGCCGGCCGAGATCAGGCCGGGCACGGCCAGCGGCAGGATGATCTTGACCAGGATCTGCAGCCGGGTGGCGCCGTCGATCAGCGCGCATTCCTCGAGCTCGTACGGGATCGACTTGAAATAACCCATCAGCAGCCAGGTGCAGAACGGGATGAGGAAGGTCGGATAGGTCAGCATCAGGCACAGCTTGCTGTCGAACAGGCCCAGGTTCAGCACCATGGCGGCCAGCGGCAGGAACAGGATCGACGGCGGCACCAGATAAGCCAGGAAGATGACCAGCCCCGCTGTGCGGGCGCCGCGATAGCGCAGCCGCTCGATCGAATAGGCGGCCAGCACCGAGGCGAACAGCGACAGGAACGTCGCCACGACCGAGATGATGACCGTGTTCCACATCCAGTTCGGATAGTCGGTCTCGAACAGCAGGTGGTAATAATGCTCGAACGTCGGCTTGATCACCCAGAACGGGCTGCCGTGGCTCGTATCGTAGAGCTCCGCGTTGCTTTTGATCGAAGTGATCGCCATCCAATAGAACGGGAACAGCAGCACGAATACGAAGATGGCGAGCGGCAGGTAGACCGTGACGACGCGGCGCGGCGTCGAGACCAGGTAATGCATGCCGCCGGCCTGGTCGGCGAGGGTGCGGGCCATAGGGCTCTCCTGGATCTCTTCGGGCTAGTCGCGTCCGCCCTGCTGCCACTTGCGGCGCTGCAGGCCGAAATAGCTGAACATGACGGAGGCGACCAGGAATGGGATCATCGAGGAGGCCAATGCCGCCCCCTGCCCCAATTGGCCGCCGGGGATGGCGCGCTGGAACGCGAGCGTGGCCATCAGGTGGGTCGCATTGATCGGCCCGCCGCGGGTCAGCACATAGATCAGCTGGAAATCGGTGAAGGTGAACAGCACCGAGAAGGTCATGACCACGGCAATGATCGGCGTCAGCATCGGGAGCGTGATGAAGCGGAAGCGCTGCCACCCCGTGGCGCCGTCGAGCGTCGCCGCCTCGTAGAGCGAACTCGGGATCGTCTGCAGGCCGGCCAGCAGCGAGATCGCGACGAAGGGGATGCCGCGCCAGACGTTCGCGATGATGACCGAGATCCGCGCGTTCACCGGATTGCCCAGGAAATCGATGTTGTGGTCGATCAACCCCATATGGATCAGCGCCCAGGAGATGATCGAGAACTGGCTGTCGTAGAGCCACCAGAACGCGATGGCCGACAGCACGGTCGGCACGATCCAGGGCAGCAGCACGATCGCGCGGATGAACGCCTTGAACGGCATGTGCTCGTTCAGCAGCATCGCCAGCCACAGGCCGAGCATGAATTTCGCGACGCTGGCCACGACCGTGTAGACGATCGTGTTGAACACGCTCAGCCAATAGACGTCGTCGGCAAACAAGGTGACGAAATTGTCCCAGCCGATGAATTCGCCGGGCTCGCCCAAGGTGGCGTCCGTCAGGCCCAGCCACAGGCCGAGCCCCAAGGGATAGAGCAGGAATACCAGCAGCAGGGCCGCCGCCGGCAGCATGAACAGCCAGCCCAGCAGGTCGCGACTGTCGGCCACGACCGCCGCCAGCCGCCGCCAGCCCGCCCCGCGCTGACCCAGCCCTTCCGATACCACCGTCATGTCGATCTTGCTCCGCGTGCCGGGCGGACGCGTCAAGCCGCGCCCGCCCGCTCCGCTCAGGCCTTGTAGATACGCTTCGCCTGTTCGTGCGCCTGCATCGCCGCATCCTTGATCGACACGTTGCCGGTGCAGGCCTTGGCGAACATGTCAACGATCAGGAAATCCGCCATGCACTGCGCCGAAGCGGCGCCGAGCGTGCCGGAATAGCCGTTGTCGCGCATGACCTTGACCGCATCGCGATACGGCAGGGATTTCGGATCCTGCGTCCAGAACGGGTTCTCGGAATAGGCCGCCAGCGGATGGGCGGTATAGCCGATCGAGGCAGTCTGCCAGGGGAAGTACTGCTCCTTTTCCATCATGAAGCGCAGGTAGTCCTTCGCCGCATTGGGGTACTTGGAATATTTGAAGATGATCATGTTGAAGAACAGGTTCTGCTCGGTCGGAACGCCGCTGGGGCCGACCGGGAAGTTCGAATGGTAGATGTCGTCCGCCAACGCCTTCATCGCCGGATCGGTCGAGGTCTTGGCCGCGTAATAGACCGAAATGCCGTTCGCGGTCAGGCTGATCTCGCCGGTCAGGAATGCCTTGTTGTTCGACGGATCGAGCCAGCTCAGCGTCCCGTCGATGTAGGTCGCGTAGAGCTGCTTGGCATACTCCAGCGCCTCAATCGTCTCGGGGCTGTTGAGCACGACCTGGTTCTTTTCGTTGACCATCTTGCCGCCGTGGGACCACAGGCACCAATGGGTCCAGCAATTGCCGTCGCCCGTCGCATGGCCCAGCGCGAAGCCGGCCGGCGTGCCGTTCTTCTTCAGATTCTGGCACAGCTTCAGATAGCCCGCGAGATCCTTCGGAATCTCCTCGAATCCGGCCTTCTGGACATGGCTCTTGCGATAGACCAGCGCGTTGCCGGCGCAACCCATCGGGATGCCGATCCACTTGCCGTCGCGCTTGGAATAGCGGTTGCAGACGTCGTACCAGCCGCCGTACTTGCCACCCAGGTAGTCGGCCAGATCGCTGACGTCGAGCAGCTTGTTCGGGAATTTCTGTGCGTCGTCGTTCGTCGTGATGATGATGTCCGGACCGCTACCGACATTGGCGGCGACGGCGGCCTTGGGGCGGACGTCTTCCCAATTCTCGCTGTCCACGCGGACGGCGACGCCGGTCGCGTCGGAATATTTCTTGGTATTGGCGGTCCAGACGTCTTCATCGCCTTGGACGAAGCGCTTCCAGCGCAACACCTTGAGCGAGGCCCCGGCCTCGGGCTTCAGTGCGAACGCCGTCTGGGCCTGGGCGGCCGGCCCACCCGCCAACCCGGAGGCGCCGGCGGTGAGCGCCGCCGCCGCGCCGAGCTTGATGGCATCGCGTCTCGTGATTTCCGTCATGTTCATCCTCCCTCTCTCGTTGCCGCGGCGCCGTTCTTTTGATGAGCGCCGTTCGTCAGGAAATTGGTCAATCCAAACGAGCGATCTTGGCACCCGATGCCGCATCGAACAGATGGACCGCATCCAGCCGGGGCACCAGCGCAATCGCCTCCCCCGGGCTGAAGCTATGGCGCTCGTCGAAGGTCGTGCAGATCGGCACGCCACCGATCTCGGCATAGACGAACGTGTCGGCGCCGGTCGGCTCCACCACGGAAACCACGGCGGGAACGCCGGCCGCATCAAGGGTCAGGTGCTCCGGGCGGATGCCGTAGACGACCTGCTGGCCGTCGCGCCCACCGCCGAGCGGCGGCAATGGCAACCTCACGTCCTGCGGGCCGTCGACCCAGGCTTCGCCCTGGGCCCGGCGCAGGGTGCCGGGCAGGAAATTCATCGATGGAGAACCGATGAATCCCGCGACGAACTGGTTGGCCGGGAAGTCGTAGAGCTCGAGCGGCGAGCCGATCTGCTCGACGATGCCGTCATGCATGACCACGATCCGGTCGGCCATGGTCATGGCTTCGACCTGGTCATGGGTCACGTAGATCGAGGTGGTCCGCAGCCGCTGGTGCAGCGCCTTGATCTCCGTCCGCATCTGCACGCGCAGCTTGGCGTCCAGATTGGACAGCGGCTCGTCGAACAGGAACACCTGCGGATCGCGCACGATCGCCCGGCCCATGGCGACGCGCTGGCGCTGGCCGCCGGACAATTGTCGGGGATAGCGATCGAGATAGGGCTTCAGCCCCAGAATCTCGCCCGCCTTGTCGACACGCTGGTCGATCTCGGCCTTGCTGGCGTTCCGCAGCTTCATGCTGAAAGCCATGTTGTCGTAGACCGTCATGTGCGGATAGAGCGCGTAGTTCTGGAACACCATCGCGATGTCCCGCTCCTTGGGCTGCAGCGTGTTCACCACGGTGCCGCCGATCGAGATCTCCCCGCCGCTGATCTGTTCCAGGCCCGCGATCATGCGCAGCAAGGTCGACTTGCCGCATCCCGAGGGTCCGACGAGCACGACGAACTCGCCATCCTTGATGTCGATGTCGACACCATGGATGATCTGGACCGAACCGAATTGCTTCTTGACGCCGCGGATGCCGACCGATGCCATTTTCCGTTCCGCCGACGCTAGAGAGTGGGATCGACGAGAGGAGCGGCGACGTGTCGTCGGTGACGGCACGGCAATGGCGCGAGATCCTGCATCGGCATCCTCCCCTGTGATCTGACCCGCGCAGGTCTATCGTCTGCTTTCGGGAAAAGGCGCCGTCGCGCTTGACGACCGGCCCCCTTGTCGCGTGATCCTAGGACAGCGGGACGGCGAGCGAAAGACTATTTGTCAGACATAATGTCGGAGCGTTTGGGGGGTGCGATGAATCAGATCGATTTGGCGGGACGACGGGCGATCGTGACCGGCGGCGCGCGGGGGATCGGCCTCGCCGTCGCACAGCGGCTGGCTGCTTCCGGCGCGCGGGTGGCGATTTGGGATCGGGATGCGACGACGGCTGCGGCCGAGGCCGATCGCATCGGCCAGGTCGGATTGGCCGTCGACGTCGCCGACCCGGAGGGGGTTGAGGCGGCATTCGGGCGAAGCGTGGCGCTGATCGGTCCGATCGACATCCTGGTGACCAGCGCCGGCATCACCGGCCCCAACCTGCCGGTCGAGGACTACCCGGTCGACGCCTGGCGCCAGGTGCTGGACGTCGACCTGACCGGCCCGTTCCTCTGTTCCCGCGCGGTCGTAGCCGGGATGAGGGCGCGCGACTATGGCCGCATCGTCCACATCGCCTCGATCGCGGGCAAGGAGGGCAACCCCAATGCCTCGGCCTATTCGGCCGCCAAGGCCGGCGTCATCGCGCTGACCAAGTCGCTCGGCAAGGAACTGGCGCAGACCGGCGTCCGGGTGAATTGCGTGACACCGGCCGCGGTCAGGACCGAGATCTTCGATCAGATGACCGAACAGCACATCCAGTACATGCTGTCGAAGATCCCGATGGGCCGATTCGGCCTCGCGACGGAAATCGCGGCGATGATCGCCTGGCTCGTGTCGGAGGAATGTTCGTTCTCGACCGGCGCCACCTTCGATCTGTCCGGTGGCCGCGCGGTCTATTAGCGGGGCTGGCGCAGCAGGGCCGCGCGCTTGGCGCGCTCGAGAATCCCTGACCAGTCCTTGTTGCGAATCGCCTCGGCATTGGCGATCCAGGTGCCGCCGACGACCGGCACGTTCGGCAGGGCCAGGTATTCGGCGGCATTCTCGAGCGTGACGCCGCCGGTCGGGCAGAACACGATGCCGGCGAACACCGGAGCCCAGGCCTTGAGCATGGCGACGCCGCCGAATTCCTTCGCCGGGAAGAACTTGAGGAATGAAAAGCCGAATTCGCGCGCGGTCAGCACCTCGGTCGGCGTCACAGCGCCGGGCAGGTACGGCAGGCCGGACGCGATGCCGGCGGCGGCGAGGCTCTGGGTCAGGCCGGGGCTGACCAGGAATTTGGCGCCGGCATTCTTGGCCGCGGTCACGTCGGCGGGGCGCAGCACGGTGCCGGCGCCGACCAGCGCCTCGGGCAGCTCGCGCGCGATCTTCTCGATCACGGCCAGGGCATTGGGCGTGCGCAGCGTGACTTCGAGAGCGTTGAGGCCGCCTTCGATGAGTGCGGTGGCGAGCGGGATGGCATCTTCCACCCGCTCGATGGTCAGGACCGGAATGACCGGCGTATGATCGAACGGCTGGGGCATGCCAAGGCCTCCCTTTCAGAGATGGGTGTTGCGGTGACGGACAAGTGACGATGAGCGCCAACCTAAACCAAGCCGGGCTCGGTCTCAAAGCCCGCCGCGAGCGGATCGGCAATGCGATCCCACGGGTGGTCGCGATCGGCGAATGCATGATCGAACTGAGCGACCGCGGCCAGGGCATGCTGGCCCTGGGCTATGCGGGCGATACTCTCAATACGGCGGTCTACCTGAAGCGCGCCGCAGGCGACCGGATCGCGGTCGATTACCTGACCGCGCTGGGCGACGATCCCTACAGCGACTCGATGCTGGCGTTCTGGCAGGCGGAGGGCATCGGCACCGACTCGGTGCCGCGCCTCAGCGGCAAGCTGCCCGGCCTCTACATGATCCGTACCGATCCGGCCGGCGAGCGTCGCTTTCTCTACTGGCGTTCGGCGGCCGCGGCGAAGCTGATGTTCGAGGCGCCGGAGACCCTGCTGCTCGGCGACCGGATCGCGGCGGCCGATCTCGCGATCTTCTCCGGCATCACGCTGTCGATCCTGTCGGACGCCGGACGCGACCGGTTCTTCGAGGTGCTGACCTCCGCCCGCGCGGCCGGGACGATCATCGCGTACGATGGCAACTACCGCCCGGCCGGTTGGTCCCATGCCGAAGCCGCGCGCAGCTGCTTCCAGCGGTTCCTGAAGCTGGTCGACGTGGCCCTGCCCTCGATCGACGACGAGGCGAACCTGTTCGGCCCGGGCGAAGCCCAGGCCGTTGCGGCTCGACTGCACGACCTGGGCGTAGCCGAGGTCGTGGTGAAACAGGGCGAGCTCGGCAGCCTGCTGTCGATCGGCGGCGAGCAGCAGGTCGTGCCCGTGGAGTGCCTGGTGAAGCCGATCGACACGACCGCCGCCGGCGATTCTTTCAATGCCGGCTACCTTGCCGGTCGCCTGGAAGGCCTGTCCCCCGCCGAAGCCGCCCGCTTCGGCGGCCGCGTCGCCGCAGCGGTCATCCAGCACCGCGGCGCGATCATCCCGCTGGAGGCGACGCCGAGGTTGGGGGGCTGACGCCCCCTTCCCCGGCGATCGGCTTTATGCCACCCGCGTCAGCAATGGCTTGCCCGCGAAATGGGCGACCAGATTGTCGACGACCAGCTGTCCCATCGCGGTCCGCGTCTCGAGCGTGGCGCTGCCCTGATGGGGCAGCAGCACGGTGTTCTCCATCGAGAACAGCTCCTCCGGTACCTTGGGCTCGTCCTCGAACACGTCGAGTGCTGCATGGCCGAGCTTGCCCGACTTGAGCGCATCGACCAGGGCAGCCTCATCCACGACCGGACCGCGGGCGACGTTGATCAGCGTGCCCTCGGGGCCCAGCGCCTCGATCACCTCGCGGGAGATCAGGTGGAACGTCTGCGGGGTCAACGGGCAAATGACGCAGAGGAAATCAACATCGCGGGCCAATGCCACCAGGTCCGGCACATGGGGCCATTTGGCATCGGGCTTCGGGCGCGGGCCGTGCCACGAGACCTGCAGCTTGAACGCCTCCGCCCGCGTCGCGATCGCGGCGCCGATGCGACCGAGGCCGACGATGCCGAGCTTCTTGCCGGCGACGGCCTGGCCCAGCGGATGGTTGCCCTTCAGCCAATGGCCGGCGCGCACGAAGCGGTCGGCGCGGCTGACCATGCGGGCGGCGTCGAGCAGCAGGGTCAGCGCCAGGTCGGCGACATCGTCGGTCAGCACGTCCGGCGTGTTGGTCACCGGGATGTTGCGCGCCTTGGCGGCCGGCACGTCGACCGCGTCATAGCCGACGCCGAAGTTCGCGATGATCTCGGTCTTGGGCACGGCATCCATCAGGGCAGCGCTGGCGCCCCTGCCGCCGGAGGTCGCGATGGCGCGCACCCGGTCCTTGATGCCGGCCAGGAAAGCCGCCTGGTCCGCGGCCTCGTACAGCTTGTGCAGGATAAAATTCTCGTCGAGCGAGCGCATGGTCGGCGCCGGCATCGGCGAGGCAACCAGGATTTCAGGCTTCATCGGCACGCTCTCCTCGTATTTCGTATGATGATATCACTCGGACGGCAGGATACCCGTCACCAGCCGACGGAACCAGCCCTCGCCGACGAGCGCCGTTGCCGCAGCCATGTCGGGTGCCATCACCCGGTCGCGATCGAGGAACGGCACACGGGCGCGCAGCGCCGCCTGGGCCTCGGCAAGGCGCGGACTGGTCTTAAGCGGGGCACGGAAATCGATGCCCTGAACCGCCGCCAACAGCTCTATGCCGACGATCACCGCGGCATTCTGCGCCATCCGGCCGACCCGCCGCGCGCCATGGGCCGCCATGGAGACGTGATCCTCCTGGTTGGCCGACGTCGGCAGGCTGTCGACGCTGGCCGGATGGGCCAGCATCTTGTTCTCGGCCGTCAGGGCGGACGAGGTAACCTGGGCGATCATGAAGCCGGAATTGAGCCCGGGTTCGGCGACCAGGAATGCCGGCAGGCCGCTGCTCATCTTGGCATCGACCAGGAGCGCCATGCGACGTTCCGAGATCGAGCCGATCTCGGCGACCGCCAAAGCCAGCGCGTCGGCGGCGAAGGCGACCGGCTCCGCATGGAAATTGCCGCCGGAGATGATCTCGGCCGTGCCATCGACCTCGTTGCGGAACACCAGCGGGTTGTCGGACACGCCATTCGCCTCGCGGCGCAGCACGCCGGCGGCATAATTCATCAGATCGACGATCGCGCCCATGACCTGGGGCTGGCAGCGCAGGCTGTAAGGGTCCTGCACCCGGTCGCAATCGACATGGGATGAGCGGATTTCAGATCCGGCAAGCAGTTCGGACAGCTTCTCCGCGACCGCGATCTGGCCCGGCTGGCCTCGGACCGCATGAATGCGCGCCTCGAACGGCACGTCGCTCCCAAGCATGGCATCGACCGAGAGCGCACCGGCGACCAGACCGGCGGCAAAGGCGTTCTCGACCGCGAACAATCCCGCGAGCGCGAATCCGGTCGAGGCCTGGGTACCGTTGAGCAGCGCCAGGCCTTCCTTGGCCCCGAGGGTGACCGGCTTCAGCCCGGCCTTGTCGAGCGCCGCCGCGGCCGACATGCGCTCGCCCTTGAGGCTCGCCTCGCCTTCCCCGATCAGCGGCAGGGACAGATGGGCGAGCGGCGCCAGATCGCCCGAGGCGCCGACGGAGCCCTGGGCCGGCACGCAGGGCAGCAGCCCGCGATTGACGAACTCGATCAGCAGTTCGAGCGTCGGGCGGCGGATGCCGGAATAGCCCATGCCCAGGCTGTTGATCTTCAGGATCAGGATCAGCCGGACCAGTTTGTCCTCGAGCAGCGGCCCGGCGCCGGCCGCGTGGGACAACACCAGGTTGCGCTGCAAGGCCGCGACCGACTCGTTCGGAATGCGCGTGGTCGCGAGGCTGCCGAACCCGGTATTGACGCCATAGGTCGCACGGCCGCTCGCCAGCACCTCGCCGACCGCCTCGGCCGACCGTTCGATGGCATCCCAGGCACCGGGCGCCAGCCGGACCGGCCGGTCGCTTTCCAGCAGCGCCCGCAGTTCCCCCAGCGACAATTGCCCAGGCACCAACTCGAAATGACCGTCGACCACCCGCTTCTCCTTCACCCGACCTCAGAATCGATCGCCGGGACTAGCACGCGAGGCCGCTCGGAACAACGGCCGGCGATCGCGGACCCGAGGTCCGGCCCCGCGATCACGATACGCCAAGATTCGGACCTTGCACGCCACGCACAAAGCAACTCGCTGTGATCTTGCGCCGTTTGCCATCATGATCGGTTCATCACGCCGATCGGGAGCCCGCCGCCATGGTCGCTCGCTTGATCCTAGCCGCTTTGTTTCTGTGGGTCGCCGACGCGCAGGCCCAGGACATGCCGACGCTGACGCTCGGCATCGGCGACCGAACCGGCTTCGCGCCGCTGGTCCTGGCCGAGAAGCAGGGGCTGTTCAAAAAGCATGGCGCCGACGTCCAGGTGAAGGTCATCGGTCAGCAGGACCGACTGGCCGCACTCACCTCCGGCGTGGTCCAAGGTGTTGCCGCGACGGTCGACACGATTGTCGTCTGGACCGGTTCGGTCCGGCTGTCCCAGGTCCTGGTGCTCGATCGCTCCAAGGGCGCCGACGGGGTGATGGTGCGCACGGGGATCGCGAATTTGCAGGATCTCAAAGGCAAGACCATCGCGGCCGGCGCGCCTGGAACCCCGTCCTATTACTTCCTGGCCTACGCCCTGATCGCCAACAGGATGAGCCTGAAGGACGTCAAGCTCCGGACCCTCTCGCCGGAAGCCGCGATGCAGGCCTTCGTCGCGGGCCAGGTCGACGGTGCGTCCCTCTACGAGCCCTATATGTCCCGGGTCCGCGCCCAGCCCGGGACCGGGAGCCTGCTCGTCTCCACCGCTGATTTCCCGATCGTCTGCGACACGCTGGCGTTCCAGCCCGACTATCTCAGCCAGCACAAGGCGGCGGTGGCGGCCGTCGTCGCCGGCTGGTTCGACGCGCTTGCCCTGATCCAGTCCGATCCGGACAAGTCCTTCCTGATCATGGGTGCAGCCGCCGGTCAGTCGGCCGATGCGTTCAAGGGGGCGGCCCGGTCCGTCGACTGGATCGGCCACAAGACCAATCAGGGCATGATGGATGGCGTCCTGCAGGACCTGGCCCATACCGCGACCGAGATCCAGGTCCAAGCCGGCGTGCTGCGCAAGGCGCCCAGCACGTCGCGCCTGGTCGACGCCAGCTTTGTCGACTGAGGCCGCGAGCGGGCGGGATAAATACATCCAAAAATTGTCACGGGCCGATCGAAAAACCCGTTGCTAGCCTTCCCGGAATTCGGTCAACCGACCGATCGACCGCAGGAACATTTCGATGCCATTCAAGCATTGCTCTTACCGCACGTTCGCACCGCTGTTCATGGCGGTACTGCTTCTCACCGGCTGCGAGACGCGGTCGATCTCGAACGCCGGCTATCCCGGTTCGACGAACGCGCTCTATCGCGGCGAACTCGCCGATCTCGACGTGTTGGGCGTGCAGAACAGCGGCCCGATCACCGACGAGCACATCGCGGACACCCTCGTCGCCAGCAGGAAAATCGCGCCGCGTCCGGACGAACCCATCCTCGTCGTGCAATCCGGAGCCCAGACGCCGGACAGCGAGTTCCTCACCGCACTCGACGCCCATTTCACCATCGGCACTTTCTCGGGAATCCCGCCGCAGAGCCGCGATGATTTCGCCCGGAAGATCCGCCTGATCGCCGCCCAGGGCGGTTACGGCCAGATCCTCTGCTATTGGGGCACCCTGGAGAGCGCCAAGACGAACGAAGTGACCAAGGCTGTCTCCTGGGTCCCGATCGCCGGGTGGCTGCTGCCGGACCAGACCCAGAAGATGCGCATCGCCCTGCGGGCCGTCCTGATCGACGTGCAGAGCGGCAACTGGCGCATGTACCGGCCAGTTCCACTCGACGACGAGCAGTTGAGCGCGATCTTCAATCGCCGGGGCAGCGACCAGGACCAGGTCGTCCGGCTGAAGCAGGCGGGTTATACCGCGCTCGCGCACGATCTGATCGAGAGCGCCGGCTGAAACGCGCCCATCCACGCGAAGGACCTGGACCGCGATGAGTGCGGTTGAGTTGCGACGTGCACACAACTCTTGTAAACGTTACGGCGTCAATCAAGAGAAGAACCATGATCCGTTTTCGAATATTTTCCGTCGCCGTTTTCGTTCTCTTGATGGCCGGTAACGCAGGGGCGGAAACGGTACCCGCAGCACCGATAGAGCGCCCGCTTCCCGAATATCCGACGGCGGCGAACGGGACGGAGGGGTCGGTCAAACTTCATTTCCGGATCGATGCCAATGGTCGTGCGACCGATGTTGCCGTCGTGGAAGCCAGCCCTCCCGGCATCTTCGAGAATTCCGCCGTGGCGTCGGTCGGCCAATGGCGTTATCGCGCACGGCAGGAGGACGGCAAGGCTGTCGAGCAGCCGGACAACGTCATTCTTCTCAAATTCAAACCCGAACCGGCCGACCTGGTACCGGCGCTGCTTCGCAAGTGGCACCCTTACTATCCAAGCCAGGCTTTCGACGACAAACTCGAAGGCGACGTCACGCTTCGTTTCGACACTGATACCCTCGGCATGGCGGAGAACGGTGTCGTTCTGGAAAGCACGTTGCCTCACGTCTTCGATGCGGCAGCGTTAAAATCCCTTGAAAATCTGAAATTTCAGCCCGTCATGATCGATGGCAAACCTCAACCGACGACCGGCCTGAAACTCACGATCCCTTTTCGCTTGGCAGACGCCTATTTGGAACCAATCCGCATCGGTTCCGGTGGCCCCGCCTATCCGCCAAAAGCGTTGAACAGCGCGACTCAGGGATATTGCCTGGTCCATTTCAAGATCACGGAAGACGGTTCGACCGAGAATCCGGAGATTTGGGACACCGCACCCCGAGATATGTTTGCGTATACCTGCCTGGCGTTCGCCCGATCCGTTCGGTACCAGCCCCCGGGACAGGAGCCTCGTGGCCATATCGACCGCGAACATAGTATGATGATCCGGTTTCTTCTCGACCAATCCGGTTCGAGGCGTCCCGATGACATGCGGCCGGAAGATTGGGTGCGCATTCAATATACGGTTACAGCGGATGGCCATATCAAGGACGCAAAAGTCATCGCGACGTCGCGTCCGGCAGTTCCGACGGATGAAGCGCTGCGACAGATACGCAGCCGGCATGTGAAGCCATTCGTCGAAAACGGCGTCGCTGTGGAAAAACCCAATCAGATTGTCGTCGTCAGAGGGGCCAAGGATGGTTGACGGCAATGGCGTAGGTTCTCGACCTACTCTGCCGCAGCCGCCGGCCTCCAGCCGATCTGGTGCAGGCAGCGGTCGATCCATTGCTTGGTCAGTTTCTCCTGGACGCCGTTCTGGCTGAGGCGCGTGCGCAGGCTGGCGAAATCGACGCGGTCGAGGGACTGGTCCTGGTTGAAGCAGGAGAACACCACCGTCTCCGCCCCGGTCGCGGGGTCCCTATGGACCTGCAGGCACTGGGCGCAGATCTCCTTCATCATGCATTGCATCGGTGAATTGATGCTGCCAACCGCCTCATGTCCGGGCTTGAGGTAGGGTTGCAGCACGCCGTGCCGGGCGCGGGCGACCGCGTTCATCATACCATCGGAGCCGATCGCGACGATGCGGTCGACCTCGTCGAACGGGATCGCCGGCGGACCCAGCTCGCCCGCCGCATAGCTGCGCATGGCCTCGACGATATTGCCGACGTAGCGGCTGTCCTGGGGCCGGGTCGGCTCGAAGCCCGGACCCTCGTCCGAGCACCAGACGATGAGATCGGCCGCGCGCTCGATCTCCTCGACCTTGTAGCGATCGATCATGCGCTTGTAGCCGGCGAAATAGACGACGCGCGAGCCTTGGGCGCGCGCAGCCTGGCCGATGGAGAACAGCACGGCATTGCCGAGCCCGCCGCCGACCAGCAGCACGGTCTCACCGGCTGGTGTATGGGTCGGCGTGCCGGTCGGCCCCATCAGGATCACCGGTTCGCCCGGTTGCAGCAGCGCGCAGAGATCGGACGAGCCGCCCATCTCCAGCACGATGGTCGACAGCAGGCCTTGCTGCTTGTCGACCGAGGCACCAGTCAGGGCCAAGCCTTCCATGGCGAGCCGCGTCCCCTCGACCGATTGCGCACGGGTCTCGTAGTTCTGCAGCCGGTAGAACTGGCCCGGCTCGAACGCCTCGGCCGCGAATGGCGCCCTGACCGAGACCTCGACGATGGTCGGGGTCAGGCGCGTGATCGCATGAACCGTCGGTCGCAGACCCCGGTTCATGGTCCGTGCCAGATCCGCGGGCGTCGGATCGGCGGCGGCGCGGCGCGCCAGCACGCGGCTGACGGTCGGATAACCCTGCTTGGCGCTGCCCATCGCCTTCACTACATTGCCGGCGAACGAGGGGTGCAGGTCGCCGAAGAAGCTGATGGCGCGACCGTCGGCCCGCAGGCTCATCAGCACATGGACCGCGCCGGGCTTGGCACTCTTTTCCGGCTTCACCGGCTGGCCGGCTTCGTCACAGGCTTGGAAATAACGGCCATCGAGCACGATGTTCGCCGGGTCCTCGCGGCCCAGCACGGTGTTGGGCTGGGTTCCCGCCGCGATCAGCACGGTGCGCGCAGGCAGGGTGATCGTCGCGTCGGAAGGGCCCAGGCGGCCGGCCTCGTCGACGACATGGGGCGTCATGGTGATGCCGCGCGCCTGGCCCCATTCGTCGATTTCGACCTCGGCGGGCGACAGGCACTCGGCGATGCGGATGCCCTCCTCCAGCGCCAGCGCCACTTCTTCATGGTTCAGCGTATAGCTGGGCGCGTCGACCAGGCGCCGGCGATAGGCCATGGTGACGCCACCCCACCCATCGATCAACTCGATCAGGCGCGGCGCGCGCCCCTCGGCCGCGGCGGCGGTCCGTTCCGTCCTGATCGCCCGGGCGTGGGTGATGAATTCCTCGGCCGCCTCGATCTCCGGCACACGCCAGTCGGCCCGCACCGCCTCCACGCCACGCTCGGCCACGAGGGTCTCGTAACGCGCCAGGAACTTCTCGACCTGGACCGGATAATAGGCCAGCGACTCGGTCGCCGTGTCGATCGCGGTCAGGCCGCCGCCGATGACCACCACCGGCAGGCGGACCTGGAGGTTGGCGATCGAGTCGGGCTTGGCAGCACCGGTCAGTTGCAGCGCCATCAGGAAGTCCGACGCCTGGCGCACGCCCGACGCCAGTCCGTTCGTCATCGGAATCACCGTCGGCCGGCCGGCACCGGCGCACAGCGCCACATGGTCGAAGCCCAGCTCGAATGCCCGGTCGATGGTGAGCGTGCCGCCGAAGCGCACGCCGCCGGTCATGGTGAATTCGCGCCGGCGTTCCAGCAGCAGCCGGATCAGCTTCAGGTAATTCTTGTTCCAGCGCACGGTGATGCCGTATTCGGCGACGCCGCCGAACCCGGCCATGACCCGTTCGCCCAGGTGCTCGTAGAGTTCCGCCACGTCTTGGATCGGCCGGAACGGCACGGCTTCGCCCAGCGCGGAAACGCCTGAGATTTCAGGGTCCAGCGGCTCGATCTTCAAGCCGTCGACCGCGACCACATGGTGGCCGTCGTTCATCAGATGGTGCGAGAGCGTGAAGCCCGCCGGCCCCAGGCCCACGACCAGCACCTTGTAGCCGCTCTCGGGCCGCGGCAGCGGACGACGCAGGTTGAGCGGGTTCCAGCGTGTCAGCAGCCCGTAGATCTCGAAGCCCCAGGGCAGGTCCAGCACATCCTTGAGGTTGCGCGTCTCGACCTGGGGAATGTCGACCGGTTCCTGTTTCTGGTAGATGCAGGATTTCATGCAGTCGTTGCAGATCCGGTGGCCCGTTGCTGCCGCCATCGGATTGTCGATGGTGACGATGGCGAGCGCGCCGACCGCGTGGCCGCGCGCCTTCACCAGGTTCATCTCGGAGATCTTTTCCTCGAGCGGGCAGCCGGCGAGCGGCACCCCGAACGAGCTCGACTTGAAGCTGCCGTCCTTTTCCTTCAGGCCCTTCGAGCAGCTGTCCTTGCCCTGGTTATGGCACCAGATGCAGTAGTTCGCCTGGTCGAGCCCGTGGGTCAGATCCATGCCCTGGTCGGTCAGGCCGAAGCCCTCGCGCCGCCGCCAGCGTGTCTCCGGCAGGCGTTGCATGGCGACGCCGTCGATCGTGACGATTTCGATCGGCACGAGATGGGCCGGATCGAGCTTGTGCGGCACCTTGAACAGGATGCCGGCGCCGTGCCGGGCACGCCCGGCACCGGACAAAGTGGCCCATTGGGCATAGCGCACCGCCAGATCCAGCGCGGGTGCGTGGGACGCTTCGTCCACGGTCCAGTGCTCGACATGGGCGGCGAAGCTCGCCTCGGTCAGCGGCTCGCGGATTACTGCTTCCAGCGCGGTCCCGAGCGCCGGTCCGTCGAGGGCGGCGGCCTGCTCGGCGCTCACCCCCTTGACCGCGCGACGCTGGACGAACAGGCGTTTCACCCGATAGAGCGGCGCCAGCGCGTCGTGGCGCGCCTGGAGCGCGGCCAGTTCCGGCTCGATGCCGAACAGGCTGCCGATGAAATCTTCGAGGTGGGGCGCCGCCTCGATCAGCAGTTCCGATTCTTCCTTGGCGGGGATGTCGTCTGGGGCGGCACGCGCGATCATCAGTCGATCGAACAGCGGAAGATCGACGTCCCTGAGCCAGGCGACGAAAGCCTGGTCGAGCCGGACCAGACCGTCCCGGCGGTAGAGATCTTCGAAAGTCAGGCCGAAGCCGAGCGTGAGCACCGTCCGCATACCGGTCGAAACCTCCCTAGCCCCCAAGGCGCCGGACCGAAGGGCCCTTTGCCGTCGCAGCGGTCAGACATCCGTCCCGAGGCCGAGCTTGTCACTCTGTTGCTCGTACCGCCGAGACCGACTGTGCGCCAAGCCGATCGATGGATCAAGTCATATCGTTTGTATACAAACAAACTGGAATCCGGCGCGATCCCGGCAGTGTTCCGGCAAGAATTGTCGCCCAGACAATGTTCGAATTGAAAGCCAAAGAACGGATCGACAGATTTGGCGGACCGCCTGCTTGAATGAGGTCGCCGGGAGTCGCGGCATAACCAAGAACGAGAAACGCCGATGTCATTAGCCACTCCTCATCAACCACTCCGCATGGGCCTTGCCGAATGGGTCCTGCTGTTCGCCCTCTCGGCGCTTTGGGGCGGTACGTTCTTCTTCTTCAAGGTGCTGCTCGAAGACGACCTGCCGCCCTTCACCATCGTGCTGGGCCGGGTCGGCATCGCCGCCCTGGCACTCAACCTCTACCTGTTGGTCCGGCGCGATCCGATGCCGATGACGGTCGGGATCTGGCGGGATTTCCTGGTCATGGGCCTGCTGAACAATGTCCTTCCCTTCACGCTCATCGTGTTCGGCGAGACGCGAATTTCGAGCGGGCTCGCGTCGATCCTGAATGCGACGACGCCGGTGTTCGCCGTGCTGAGTGCGCATCTGCTGACCGCCAACGAGCGGCTGACCTGGCGCAGAGGCGCCGGGGTGCTGTTCGGCTTCGCCGGCGTCGCGGTGCTGATCGGTCCGGGTGCCCTCGCCGGCCTCGCAAACCAGGATTTGCTGGGCGAGGCCTCCTGCCTCGCCGCGGCGTTCATCTACGGGCTCGCCGGCATTTATGGCCGGCGCTTCAAGGGCATTCCACCGATCAAGGTCGCGACGGGCCAGATCACCGGCAGCACGATCATCCTGCTGCCGCTCGCCGCCTTGATCGACCGGCCCTGGAACTTGCCGATGCCCGGCGCACCGGCTTGGGCGTCGTTGGTCAGCCTGGCGCTGCTGTGCACGGCGCTCGCCTACATGCTGTATTTCCGCATCCTGGCCGTCGCAGGCGCCACCAATCTGATGCTGGTGACATTCCTGCTGCCGATCAGCGCGCTGCTGCTCGGCTGGCTGGCGCTCGGCGAGCAGATCGCCCCCACCGCCGTTCCGGGCATGGTTTTGATCGGCTTCGGCCTCGCCTGCATCGACGGCCGGCCGCTCGGCTGGTTCAGCCGGGCGAGGACGGCATGATCAATTGTGCTGGCTTTTAACGAGGAAGGCTTGAATGCCGGTTCCAGTAGCGTTCGGCGAAAAGAGAACCGAAATGGTTGCGACGACATCGCACTCTTTAAGGGTCCATTCTTCCCTCCAAGAATGCGGGTCACGGCCAGGCAATGTTCCGGACGTAGATGCGCCCTCCTGCACGACAAAGGCCGTATCCGTCACATAGCCCTGCTTGCAATCCTTTGACTGGGCGGGCGCAGCGGCCTGTTGGACGAGGATCAGCGCGTCTCTTTCAAGAAAGTAATCAGCGCGGGTCGTGCCTGGGAGTAAGCCAATTCGCTTGATGGTGCCCTGCGGCGTGACCATGGACGCAACATTGAGAATCTTTCGGGACCCGCACCCTTCGGACGTGACAATGTCTCTCCAGCCCCCTTTGACCGGTACGCCCGCGGCATCGAGCTGAACCGGTTCGAAGACCGAGATCTGCCACTCGATGGATTTGATGTCAGCGCAGGCAACCCCAACGGCCTTCTCCCACTGAGTTCTCAGCAATTGAACGACAGCCTGATGATTGTCGGGTCGATTTAGAAACTGCTGAAATTCTGGTGTGAGCGATGTCGGTTGGGCGGCAAGCGCTGGCGCTCCCAGGGTGAGAAACAACAAAGCCATCGATGCATAAATTCGGAGCGCCATATCGTCCCCCCTTTGCGTGAACTCACACCCGGCGGCTTCAGTTGCGTGAAGATGATCAGCCAGGACGGCTCTCGTTCACGGCGGCGTGGATGCCGGTGCCTTTGGCGTCCGGCACGAAGTGCAGCGTGACGATCGCGGTGGCATTGCAGCCCTTCAGCGTCCATTCCTCGCGCCAGGGATGCGGATCGCGGCCCGGCAGGGTCGCCGCCGCCGGTTCGCCTTCCTGGGCGACGAAGGCGGTATCGGAAATCAGCACCTGCTGACATTCCTTCGGCAGGATGGAGGCCGCTGCGGCGCGCGCCTGGCCGATGGCGTCCCGCTCCAGGAATGGATCGGCGTGGCTGGTGCCGGGCAGCATGTCGATGTGCTTGACCGTGCCATCCGTGTTGATCGCCGAGACGACGGTGAAGACTTTCCGGAACCCGCAGCCCTCTGAAGTGACGGTCTCTTTCCAGGAGCCCTTCAATGGCTTGCCGTCGCCGCGGAAGTCGACAGGATCCAGGACTTCGACCTGCCAATCGACCGGTTTGACGTTCGCGCACGCAACGCCGACGAATTGGGTCCATTGGGCCTGCAGCGATTGCACGACCGCCTGCCGATTCTCCTGCAGCAGGATGAATTTCTGAAACTGGGGCGAGACCGGCGGCGGCTCCGCGGCGGAAGCCCGCGCCGCCAGGCCGAGACCGAATACAGCACCGAATATCAAACGCCGAAGGCTCATTGCATTTTCTCCCTGGCGGCCAGGGTAGCATCCCGCCTTCGGGCTCGGGAAGCGGGCTTGACCGGCGCGAGCGCCCGCAACGCGGCCCTGCACCGGTTTCGGCTGCACAGGCTTGCCCCGATCGCGTAAATTCGCCCGTGTTTTGCGCATGGGGAGCGGCTGTAACGATGGTGGATCTTCGTCCGGTGCATGTGATCGGCGGTGGGCTCGCCGGCAGCGAGGCGGCCTGGCAGTTGGCCGAGGCCGGCGTGCCGGTCGTGCTGCACGAGATGCGGCCGATCCGCAAGACCGAGGCGCACCAGACCGAGGGCTTGGCCGAACTGGTCTGCTCCAACTCGTTCCGCTCCGACGAGCCGCTGACCAACGCGGTGGGCTTGCTGCATGAGGAGATGCGCCGGGCCGGCTCGCTGATCCTGCGCGCGGCCGACCAGCACAAGGTGCCGGCGGGTGGCGCGCTCGCGGTCGATCGCGACGCCTTCTCGGCCGCGGTCGAGGCGGCACTGACGGCCCATCCGCTGGTCACGATCGCCCGCGAGGAAATCGCTGGCCTGCCGCCGGCGGACTGGGACAGCGTCGTGGTCGCGACCGGCCCCCTGACCTCGCCGGCCTTGGCCGAGGCGGTCCTGGGCCTGACCGGCGAGGCGTCGCTCGCCTTCTTCGATGCGATCGCACCGATCGTGCATACCGAATCGATCGATCTCACGGTCGCCTGGTTCCAGTCGCGCTACGACAAACCCGGCCCCGGTGGCACCGGCAAGGACTACATCAACTGCCCACTCGATCGGGACCAGTATTTCGCCTTCATCGAGGCGCTGCAGAGCGGCGAGAAGACCGAGTTCAAGGAATGGGAGCAGAACACGCCCTATTTCGAAGGCTGCCTGCCGATCGAGGTCATGGCGAGCCGCGGCGTCGAGACCCTGCGCTGGGGCCCGATGAAGCCGATCGGACTCACCAACCAGCACAACGGCACCAAGCCGTACGGCGTGGTCCAACTGCGCCAGGACAATGCGCTCGGCACGCTCTACAACATGGTGGGTTTCCAGACGAAGCTGAAATACGCCGAGCAGGTCCGGATCTTCCGCACCATTCCGGGCCTGGAAAAGGCCGAGTTCGCGCGTCTCGGCGGCCTGCACCGCAACACTTTCCTGAATAGTCCCAAGGTGTTGGACGGCCAGCTTCGCCTGAAATCGGATCCGCGCCTGCGCTTTGCCGGCCAGGTTACCGGGGTCGAGGGCTACGTCGAATCCGCCGCGATCGGGCTGATCGCCGGCCGCATGGCGGCGACCGAGCGCAAGGGCGGGTTGCTGGCCGCCCCGCCGCCGACCACGGCCTTGGGAGCTCTCGTCGCCCATATCACCGGCGGCGCCGATGCCGAGACGTTTCAGCCGATGAACGTCAATTTTGGCCTGTTCCCGCCGCTGGCCGAGATTCCGAAGGCGAAGGCCGAGCGCAAGCCGGCCCTCGCGCGCCGCGCGCTGGCCGACCTCGACGGCTGGCTCGGCACGACCCGCGCCGCCGCGGAATAGGGGCTAAGGAATTGAGCGACGCGGTGAGACACGTGCCGTTCAGGGTCATCGTGATACATGGTGCGCATGGCGGGCCCGAAACGAATTGGTTTCCCTGGCTTCATACCACGCTTGAAGCCGAGGGGATCGAGGTCGTGCGCCCCTGCTTCCCCACCCCTGAAGGACAATCTCTCTCGGCCTGGTTCAACGCCTATGATCTGATGGTCGGATCCTTGCCTTTCGCCCCGACCGTCCTCGTCGGTCACAGCCTCGGCGCGGCATTCGCACTCCGCTTGATCGAGCGGGCCGTCGAGCCGGTTGCCGGCCTTTTCCTGGCAGCGGGCTTCGTCGGTGCGCTTGGCCTTCCCGACTATGACGCCATCAATCACTCGTTTTTCGCCGCGCCGTTCGATTGGCCGGCCATTCGCGAACGGAAGGGGCGCGTATACCGTTGCTGGGCAAGCGACAATGACCCCTATGTCCCCTTGTCCCGCTCGCAAGACATGGCGGCCTGCCTGGAAGCGCCGCTCGACATCGTATCAGGCGCGGAGCATCTCAACAGCGAGACGGGTTTCGTCACCTTTCCCCAAATGCGGGAGGCAATTCTTTCCGCCCTATCCGCGTAGCGGTTTCGGCCATTCTCTCACGCCCCCTACAAGGCTGGTGCGCGTGCCGGCACCGTCTTCAGAAAATCGGTAACTGCCGCTGCCCAGACGGCAGGGTCGGCCCGATAGAGCGTGCCGTGACCGTCGTCACCAAACGGCGGCAGCGCCACGAACCCGACCGGCGCCCGCGCACCGGCGCGATAGGCCTCGTACATCGGCTTGGCGATGGCGCCGAACCATCGGTCGTTTTCGGAAAAGAGCCAGAGTTCGGGCAGTTTGCTGCGCTGGCCCAGCTGCCGCGCCGCCTCGATCAGATTGTCCGCACCGCCGCAGATCTCGCCATTGCCATAGCCGCCGACCCCGCCGGCGAAATCGAGCACGGCCACCACCCCTGGGGGTGGATCCGCGGCAAGCGCAAGGCCGCCGAAGCCGCCGGCCGACTGGCCGACGACGACGATCCGGCTCGGGTCGACGAAGGGTTGCTTCGCGAGATAGGCCACCGTCCCCCGCATATCGATCGCACTCACATACGCGAGGTGGACGAAATCATCGGCACTGCAAGCCTCGGCCCATTCGGCGAGAGCGCCTTGCGACCGTCCCACGCCCCGGCGCAGCGGCACGGCCACGGCATAGCCGTGGGTGACCCACCAGTGAGCCGCGATCTCGAATCCGGGCCGAACCAGCTGGAGGTTCCATTTGTCCGCCGGCAGGCCATGGTTGATCGTGACCAGGGGAAACGGGCCGGCCCCGGCCGGTCGATAGATCATGGTTTCGAGCAGGAAGGCCTCATCCCTGCCGGTATAGGGTCGGACCGGCACCCACCAGAGCTGCGCGCGATCGTCGGCCGTCTCCGGGCCGGCGGGGCCGGCGATCGTGCCCGGCGGCGCCGGTTGGCGCGCGGCGCAGGCGCCGAGCCCCAACGCCAGGATGCCCGCCAGCAGCCCCCTGCGCATCGTCCGTCCTGGACTCATACGAGGCCCAGATAGCGCGCCAGCGCGAGCCGCGGCACCGCGCCCGCGTCGGGGGCCTGGAGCCGGCGGTCGAACGGGTCATGATCGACCCGCGCCAGCCGGTTGCGATAGGCCCGCGCCGTCCGTGCCGACAGGAGCGCCGGGATCGCCTCTCGGGGGATCTGACGCCGCAATTGCGACGCCGCGGCCAAATGTTCGCTCGCCCGATCCGACAGGTGCCGCACGACGGCCTTGACGGCATCCGATCCCTTGCCGGCCAGCAACGCGTCGCGCTCGACCCCCGTTGCCGCCATCAGATCGGCCGGCAGGTAAATCCGGCCCTGTGCGGCATGGAACGGCAGCGCGCGCGCCAGGCCGACCAGGCCCCAGGCGATCCCGACGGAGCGCGCCGCCTCGAACGCCGCCGGCGCGGTCACGTCCAGGATTTCGAGCTGAAGATCGATGAGCCGCGACGAGGTCTTTTCCAGGTAGCGTTCCAACACCGCGAGATTGGCCGGCGGCTCGTCGCCCAGGTCGAACTCGCGGCCGTCGATCAGGGTGTCGAAATGCAGGCGGGTCAGCCGATGGGCCTCGATCGCGGCTGCCAGCGGTTCGACCACTTCATGCCGGCGCGGCGGCTTGCCGGTGTAGATCTCGTCGAGCGCATCGCGCCACCATTGCAGACGGATCTGGCCGATGATCGGCTGGCTGACCGCCTCGCGCACCCGGGCAATCTCCAGATTGAACGCGAGCAGCGCCCAGACCGCCGGGCGCCGGGCGGCAGGCATGAACAGCGAGGCCAGAAACCGGTCATGATCGTGGCGCCGGACGAGTTCGATCGGCGATGCGGGTTCTGGGGAGCGGGGCGGCATGAAACGGAGTCCGATTTCAGAGAAAGCGTTGAGGTCGCATCCTTTTCGCTTCCAAAGCCGGCCGCCGCAACATATCTCCTAGGGTGGGTCATCGGTCGATGGCCCACCCCGACCCGCGCCCGCGGGTGGATCGGTTCCGGCGCCAGGGTGTTCATCCAGCGAGCGGCGCCCCTCCGAGCGGGCGCCGTTCCATTTTCCGGAACCTACCGAACGAGGTCTCCATGGCATTCGAGCTTCCCCCCCTGCCGTACCCGAAGAACGCCCTCGAGCCGCATATGTCGGCCCAAACGTTCGATTTCCACTACGGCAAGCATCACCAGGCCTATGTCACGAACCTGAACAACCTGGTCAAGGACACGCCGGCGGCATCCCAGTCGCTCGAGGAAATCATCCTCGCGTCGGCGAAGGACGAGTCCAAGGTCGGCGTGTTCAACAACGCCGCCCAGGTGTGGAACCACACTTTCTTCTGGCATTGCATGAAGCCCAACGGCGGCGGCGCACCGACCGGGGCGTTGGCCGAGAAGATCGAGAAGGCCTTCGGCGGCCTCGACAAGTTCAAGGAAGCCTTCAAGGCGGCCGCAGTCGGCCAGTTCGGCTCGGGCTGGGCCTGGCTGGTGCTCGACGGCGGCGAGTTGAAGATCGTCAAGACCGCGAATGCGGTCACGCCGATGGTCAACGGCCAGAAGGCGCTGCTGACGGTCGACGTCTGGGAGCACGCCTACTACCTCGACTTCCAGAACCGCCGCCCCGACTTCGTCCAGACCTTCCTGGACAAGCTGGTGAACTGGGACTTCGTCGCCGAGAACCTGGCCAAGGCCTGATCCCGCGGCGCGGACAAAAAAAGCCCCCGACCGGCGACGGTCGGGGGCCCTTTCTTTTGCGCCGACGTTACTTGGTGAGGGCGCCGATCGCGGCACCGGCACCACCACCGATCGCGGCACCGGCGAGCAGGCTGGTGCCGCCGGTCGCGGCCGCGAGAGCCACGCCGCCCACCGCACCGATGGCGCCGCCGGACAACGCGCGCTGCTCCTGACGGCTGAGGTTCGAGCAACCGCCCAGGAGCGCGGCCCCCATCGCGATGACGGCAATCTGTTTCTTCATGATCGATCTCTTCCTGGAAGCGTACGGTCAGCGCGGTCGCGCGACATCGGCGGTTTGATAGGACGTCAGGTCGAAGCGCGGCAGCGGCGCGAACCGGATCGTTCCGGGCGGCGCGTACAGGGTTTCCTGGGCGGGCTTCGATGCGACCCGCGGCACGGATTCGTCGCGGTCCGTGCCGGCTTGTGGCGAGGGTATCAAGGGACGGTCGGCCTCGGTGTGCCAATCGTCGTCGTCGGCCAAGGCCGGCTGCACCATGGCGGATCCAATGCCGGCCAGCATGATCAGCCCGCCCAACAGGGCGATGGCTCTACGACTGCGACGTCTCTCATTGAGAATATTCATCCCGAATGTCCTCCGTCTGATCGACATCATCGACCCAACACTAGACATACGGTTGGAGGCGCAGGATTACGCCGGCGACCCTCGTGTCATAAATCAGGCAAGCGGTAAGTCGCTACTCTGCGGAGACCGGCAGCAGTGCTGCGGCGACCCGCCTGCCCTCGCCCAGCAGCACGCTGTAAGTGCGGCAGGCTGCTCCCGTGTCCATGGCATCAACGACGATGCCTGCCTGTTTCAGCGTGGCGCGCAGGGCCGGAGGCACCAGGGCCATGCGACGACCGCAACCGAGCAGCAGGATCTCGACCTCGCCATGGCCGAGGACGGGCGCCAGGGTCTCTTCGGTCACCGATGCCATCGCGCGCGGCGCCCAGGCGAGGGTCCGGTCGGGAAACAGCAGGATGGCCGAAGGATAGAGCACACCGCTGACCCGGAAGCCGTCGGTGCCATAGCGTTCCAGCACCTGTTTTCCGGCGGGGATGACCGGCGTGACGTCCATCGATCAGGCCTTGGTCGGCTTCGCTCCGGCGGCGGGAGCGGCCTTCTCGTTGCCCCGGCGCGGCCTCACATGCAACAGCAGCGGTGCCGCGATGAACAGCGAGGAATAGGTGCCGATGATGATGCCCCACAGCATCGCGGCACTGAAGCCGCGGATGACCTCGCCACCGAACAGCAGCAGCGCCAGCACCGCCACCGCCGTGACCGACGAGGTCAGCACGGTGCGCGACAGCGTCTCGTTCAGGCTGAGGTCGACCACGCCATCCAATGGCATCGTCTTGAACTTGCGCAGGGTCTCGCGCACGCGATCATAGATGACGACCGTGTCGTTGATCGAATAGCCGGCGATGGTCAGGATCGCGGCCAGGGTGGTCAGATTGAACTCGAGCTGCAGCAGCGAGAACAGGCCCAGCGTCGTGATCACGTCGTGGAAGGTCGACACGATCGCGCCCAGGCCGAATTGCCACTCGAACCGGAACCAGACATAGGCGGCGATCGCCAGGATCGCCAGAACGGTTGCGATCTCGCCGGCCTGGATCAGTTCGCCGCCGACCTTGGGGCCGACCACCTCGGTCCGTCGATATTCGAAACTGGAGCCGAGAGCCGTGCGCACGGTCTCGACGCCTTTCTGCTGGGCGGCATCGTCGCCCGGCTGACGCGGCAGGCGGATCAGCACGTCGTTGGGCGCGCCGAAGCTCTGCAGCGAGACCTCGCCCAGACCCAGGCCATTGAGCGTGGTGCGCATGCCCTCCAGGTCGGCGGCAGGTGTCGCCACCTTCACTTCCATGACGATGCCGCCGCGGAAATCGATGCCGAAATTGAGCCCGCGGGTCGCGAGCAGCCCGATCGACGCGAGCGTCAGCAGGATCGAGATGATGAAGCCCAACGTGTGCAGCTTCACGAACGGAATGTGAGGCGGCTCGCGCAGAAAGACGAAAAGCGGGCGCATATGACTATCGACCTTAGATCGGGAGCGCCTTGGGGCGCGAACGGCGCAGCCACCAGACGACGAGGAGACGGGACACCAGCATCGTGGTGAAGAGCGAGGTCAGGATGCCCAGGCACAAGGTCACCGCGAAGCCCTTGACCGGTCCGGATCCCAGCTCGAACAGCAGAGAACCGGCGATCAGATGGGTGACGTTGGCGTCGATGATCGTGGCATAGGCCCGGCTGAAGCCGTTGTCGATCGCCGAGATCACGCTGCGGCCGTGGCGTGCCTCCTCGCGGATGCGCTCGTTGACCAGCACGTTGGCATCGACCGCCATGCCGAGCGTCAGCGCGATGCCGGCAATGCCCGGCAGGGTCAGCGTGGCACCGAGCGTCGAGAGCGCCGCCAGCAGCAGGCACAGGTTGAAGAACAGCGCGATGTTGGCGTAGATGCCGAACAGGCCGTAGAACACGACCATGAACATGGCGACCAGGCCGACTGCGACCAGGCACGCGGTCGTGCCGGCCCGCACCGAATCGGCGCCCAGATCCGGCCCGACCGTGCGTTCCTCGATGATGGACAGCGACGCCGGCAAAGCGCCGGCGCGCAACAGCAAGGCCAGGTCGTTGGCGCTTTGCACCGTGAAGCTGCCGGAAATCACGCCCGAACCGCCGGTGATTGGCTCGTTGATGACCGGAGCCGAGATCACTTTTTTATCGAGCACGATGGCGAAACGCTTCCGGACATTCGCACGTGTCGCGTCCGCAAAGCGACGCGCACCGACCGAGTCGAACTTGAATTGGATGACCGGAGCGTTGTCTTGAAAACTTGCCGAAGCGCCCGTCAACGATCCGCCGTCGACCATGACGCGCTTGTTGATGACGTATTGCTGCGGCTGGCCCACGCGTCCGGCGCTGATATCTTCGGCTGACAAGAGCTCGTCGCCCGGAGGCAGATGTCCTGCCTTCGCATCTTCGGGCGAGACCGATTCGTCGACCAGTTGAAACGTCATCTTCGCAGTGCGGTTAAGAACGTCCTTCATATGCTGCGGATCGTCGATGCCCGGCAACTGCAGCAGGATGCGATCGTCGCCCTCGCGCTGGATCGTCGGTTCCTTAGTGCCGGTTTCATCGACACGGCGACGGATGATCTCGATCGACTGATCGACAACCTGGTTTTGACGGGCAATCAAGGATTGCTGGGTATAGGCAACCTGAAGCTTGCCGTCAGGCATGCTGGTCGTGGCGAGGTCCGGATCGACCTGGGCGATCAACCCCTTGACCTTGTCCGCGTCGGCAGCATCGCGCAGCGCCACCACCAGATGCTCGTCGTCGACAGCCAGCTGCGTATAGCCGATCTTTTCCTTGAGCAGCGCCGTCCGCAGGCCGTCGAGCGCGCCGTTCAGGCGCTCCTTGTTGACGGACTTCAGATCGACTTCCAGCAGCAGGTGGCTGCCGCCCTGCAGGTCGAGGCCATAGCTGATGCGGTGGGTCGGAACCCAGGACGGCATTGCGTCCAGCGTCTTCTGCGGCACCACGTTGGGCAGCGCCAGCAGCACGCCCAACAGGCAGACGATGACGGTGATCCAGGTCTTCCAGGGTTGGAAAGTGAGCATCGGCTTAGTTCGTCGTATCCGTGGGCTTTACGTCGCCTGCGGCCCGGGCGGCGGCGGCCTTGGTCAGCGGGCGGCGCTTCTTCTGACCGGCGTCGGTCGCAGAATTGGCGTCGGCGTTCTCATCGATCTCGTTGATCTCGCCTTCGATCAGCTGGGTCGTGACGTCCTTGGGCTCGGCCTTGTCCTTGGCGCCCTTGCCGGCCGGTTCCGGCTTCGACAGGATGGTCGAGATCGTGCTGCGCAGGACGCGCGCCTTCACGCCCGGCGCGATTTCGGCCTCGACCTCGTCGTCGCTGATCACGCGGGAGACGCTGGCGATGATGCCGCCGGCCGTCACGATCTTGTCGCCGCGCCGCAGGGCCGCCAGTGCCGTCTTCAACTGCTTCGACCGCTGCTGCTGCGGGCGGATCAGCAGGAAATAGAACACGCCCGCGATCATGATCAGCGGCGCGAACTGGACGAGCTGGGCCTGGAAATCGCTGCCGCCACCAGCAGCGGTTTGCGCGAAGGCGGTCGAGAACAACATGCGAAGCGGACTCCTGAACGCGTAGAACGGTAATCGGGCGCAGCCCAACGGGCCGGCGGCGCAATTGCCGTCCGGAGGGGCGCATAGGTACGAGAAAGGACGGCAAAGAGCAATGGTCGGGAACGACGCGGCAATGCTGCCCCCGCTCGAGGCCCGGTTTCGAGCCCCTGCGACCTATGCTAGCGTCCGTGCCCGCCTCCCTATCCCAGCCGTTTCGTGAGCCCGATGACCCTTTCCCCCGATCGCGACCTTCTGCTGCGCATCGCCGAAGCGCTCGACCGCCTGGCGCCCCCGCCGGCCCCGCCGGTCGACCTGACCCAGGCCGACGCCTTCTCCTGGCATGCCGAAAACGACCGGCTGGTGCCGGTGCCGTCGGTCAGCCGGGTCGACCTCGGCCTGCTGCGCGGCGTAGAGCGCGTGCGCGACATCCTGTTGGACAACACCCAGCAGTTCGCCGGCGGCTTTCCGGCCAACAACGCGCTGCTGTGGGGCTCGCGCGGCATGGGCAAGAGTTCGCTCGTCAAGGCGATCCACGCTGCGGTGCTGGCAGAGATGCCGGCCGACGCGCCCGGCAAGCTGAAGCTGATCGAGATCCATCGCGAGGACATCCCGTCCCTGCCCCGTCTGCTGAACCAGCTGCGCGCCGAGCCGCATTGCTTCATCCTGTTCTGCGACGACCTGTCGTTCGATCATGACGACGCCGCCTACAAGTCGTTGAAGGCGGTGCTGGACGGCGGCATCGAGGGCCGGCCGGCGAACGTCGTACTTTATGCGACCTCGAACCGGCGCCACCTGATGCCGCGCGACATGATCGACAACGAGCGGTCCTCGGCGGTCAACCCGGGCGAGGCGGTCGAGGAGAAGATCTCGCTCAGCGATCGTTTCGGCCTGTGGCTGGGCTTCCACGCCTGCGACCAGCAAACCTACCTGGCGATCATCCGTGGCTATGTCGAGCGCTACGGGCTGGAGATCGACGAGGCCACGCTCGCGGCCGAGGCCAGCGAATGGGCCGTAACGCGCGGCGGCCGGTCCGGCCGCGTCGCCTGGCAATATATCCAAGACTTGGCCGGGCGCCGGCGCCACAAGCTCGAGTAGCCGGTAGAACAAAGTCGCGCAACGATTCCGCCGGACAAGCGTTTGAAGGGTGAAGTACATCGTCCGGAGGAACCGAGAATGCATAAGCACACAAATTCCGCCGCCCGCCTGCTGTTGTCGGCCGCGGCCATGACCTTCGTCGTCGGCCTCGCGGCCTGCGGCAGCGACGCCCCGCCCCCGCCGACCGTGGTCCGGAGCGAGACCACCCGCACCACCACGACACCCGGCTATGTCGTTCCGGCGGCGCCGGTGACCAGCGGCACGACGACGACCCAGTCGACCACGACCTACTGATCGTCGAAGGGTCCCAAGTAAAAGCGGCGCGGTTCACACGAACCGCGCCGCTCTTCTTTTGAGAAAATGGCCGCCGGAGCCGGCAGGCCCGTCGTGGGCACGAGGCGTTGCTTGACCGACGCTTGCCGCCATAGACCGACAAGCCGAAACTCTTCCCAACCTGCGCGACCTGCGAGAAAATCCCCGGGCGGGCGTGCGGCCGTGCGCGTTGCCTGTGGCATCGAAACGAACCTCCAGTGAACGGAGATCTTTTGGGCAACGCGCTTTGTCTTGGCTTCGATTCCAACTATAAATGGGCCCGCGGTAGCCCAGTAGCACCACGGCATGCGAGGCAGAGCGGCGCGCATCTTCAGGTCGACAGCATGGAGAGCGGCGATGATGTCAGGGTCCAGGACCATGCGCGCCCGGCCGGTGCGCCTCATGATAGCGCTCGCCGTGTTCCTGCTGGCGGAGGCGGGGCTTGCTGGTTGCGTCCCCGCCCCACCGGCCAACACTCAATGCTTCGCCCGCACGGTGTCCTCCAGCGAGCAATATTGCGCCGCATCGACGACGGTGAAGGTCGGTAGCATCGCCGATCGATTCTGCGACTCGCGCGGCGTGTGCAACACGACCTATCGGGATCAAATCGAACGCCAATGCAGTGTCTGGGCCACGCGCCCGGTGGATCGCGAGGTCTGCGATCCCATCTGCAACCCGGGCTTCAGCACACTTCCCGGGCTTGGCCCGGAAGCGGGCTGTTACGCGGGGGACGAACTCGCCCGGAAATCCGCCGAGCAGGCGGAGGCCGGGCGCGGCAAACTCGCGGAGATGGCCAAGGCGGGCCTGATCCGGACCAATTGCTATTCGATCCGGGGCGCGAACCAATCGCGTCTCGCGACCAAGCCGAACCAGATCACCGCGTCGGTCAGCGAGGAATACATCGACTACTGGCGGGAGGGCACACGAGCGGCTCCAGCGGTTGACCTCCGGTCGTGGGATGGGCTGAGGACGGCGCTCCTGACGGGCAACTCCTCCCCGCACGCCTGCCTCGTCACCGGGTTCGGAACCCTTCCGATGCCGCAGAACGTCCAATACCTCTTGGTGTCATCGGACCTGGGCGACAATCAGCCGAACACCACCAAGACCCAGAGGTACCTGGAGCTGGTGCCGCGGGCAATGGCCGACAAGTTCGGTGAACAACCCTTCTACGTGCCCCGGGCCCTGCCGCCGGCGAGCTTGGCCGAGGCCTGTGCCGATTTCCTCGCCGGCAAGCGGTCCAGCTACGAAAGAGGTGAATATTTCTATTCGCACGGCGGCGAGAAACGCGATGCCGACCGCGCTGACGTCGCCAGGTATATGCGCGGCGATGAGGATGTCCTGTATCACGTGCGATACTCGCACGGGCTGTGGTGCGTCGGCTTGCATCCCGATCTGTGGGCCAAGGTCGCGACCGGGCTGAAGCAGGACGCAGCCCGCAGCGAACTCGACGATTGGGATTGAGGCGCTACGTCGCTCCGAGGGAGCGGGCGCCAGTCAGTGTGCTCGCTTGACTATTGCACGGGCGCAGGCCGCCCGACCCGAACGGGCGGGCGGCCGTCTTCTTTACTGGGGTTGGACCGTCACGGTGCGCTCGACGGTCGTGGTCTGGGTCGACGGGACGACCACGGTCGGGGCGACCTCCTGGGTCTTGTAGGTCCGCGTCCGTTCGGTCAGCATGCCGTCTTCCTGCGAGGCCGAATGATCGACCCGGACCGTCGTGCTGGTCGGCGGGGCGACCTGATAGATCGGCGCCGGATTGGTCTGGACCGTCGTCATGGTCGAGGACGAACTGATCGGAACATCCTGGGCGACCGCGACGGCCGAGGTCATCAGCAATCCGGCAACGCCGGCGAGCCAAGGCTTAACCATCTTTGATCTCCGTTTTTCATGCCGGGCAAGTGCCCCGGTCATGAGGTAAACAGGATCGAGGGGCTCCGCGTTCCCTTCCCTACGCAGGTACGGTCAGTTGCCGGCGGTCAGTTGGGGCAGATGATCCAGCGGATCGACTGCCTTGGTGCCGCTGCGCAGCTCGAAATGCAGTTGGGGGGCGCCGACGCCGCCGGTGCTGCCGACCCTGGCGATCGCCTGGCCCCGCCGGACCTTGTCGCCCTTCTTCACCAGCAACACCTGGTTATGGGCGTAGGCCGTGACCCAGCCGCCATCATGCTTCAGCAGCAATAGGTTGCCGAACCCGCGCAGCTCGTTGCCGGCATAGGCAACGGTACCGCTCTCGGCCGCGGCGACCGTGGTGCCTTCGGGCGCTGAGATATTGATGCCGTCGTTGTGTGTACCCCCTGCGGCCGGGCCGAAGGTCGACACGATCTGACCGCTGACCGGCCAACCGAACAGCGGCCCGGTCGGCGCCCGATGGGCCTCGACGAGTGCCGAGACCGCCGGGGTCGGTGCCGCAGGTAGCGCATGAGACGCTGGCGCCGGCACGGGCGCGGCACTTTCCGGTTCCGGCGGCGAGACGACGGCTGCCGGCGACGGCGCAGGCTCCGGGACGCTTTCCGGCGGTGGCGCTACCGGTACCGGCACCGGCACCGGACGCTGCGGCAGCGGCGGCGGAACCGGTGCTGCGACCGGTGCCGCCGGCGGCGTCAGGGACTGGGGCGGGCCGGTCGGTGTGGGGACAGACGTCGGCGGCGGCGGGAGTGCGGTCGCGGTCGCGCTGCCTCCGGCCGGGACGGTCGGCGCCGTGACGACCGGTGCGGGACCGACCGGTTGGGCGCCCGCCGGAGGCAGGGCCGAGGGCGTCGGCGCGACCTCCGCGACCTCTGCCACCGACGGCGGCAGGATCAGCGGCTGGCCCAGCTTGATCGTGTAGGGCGGGTCGATATGGTTGGTACGGGCCAGGCTCGCGGCCTCGACATCGTAGCGCCGGGCGACGGAATAGAGCGTTTCGCCTTGCTGCACGATGTGCTGGCGCGTGCGCGGCAGGGTCAGCACCTGCCCTGCCTGGACGCGATAAGGCGGTTGCAGGTTGTTGGCGTCGATCAGCGAGCGCACCGGAACGCCGGACCGGCGCGAAATGGCATAGAGCGTTTCGCCCTGCTGGACGGTCGCCCGCCCGCCGGCGGTTTCCAGAATGCCGGCCTGGGTGACCGGGACCGTGTTGACCGGCCCGAGCGGCCGCTGGCCGCCGTTGCCGCCATCGTAGATCGGCGCGGGGTTGGTCGATTCATGGCACCCGGCCAGCAGAATCACTGCCAGCAAGCCGAACCGGGATCGCGGGGCGCTCACGGCGATGCCGCCTCGGCGGTGCTGCGCGGGTTGCGCGGCAGGCCCTCGACCAACGGCACGAAGCGCACGGCCCCCAACTCCTCGGTCTCGAAACCGTCTTCGGTCCGCCGCATGCGGACCAGCATCTGCCGGCCCTTCTCCTCGCCGACCGGCGCTACCAGCACGCCGCCGGGGGCGAGCAATTCCGGCAGGCTCGCCGGCAGCTTGGCGGCGGCGGCGGTCACCAGGATCCGGTCGAATGGCGCCGGCTCCGGCCAGCCCTTGGTGCCGTCGCCGAAGCGGCTGGTGACGTTGCCGAGCCGGAGTGCCGCAAACCGCTTGTTCGCTTCTTGCAGCAGCGCCTGATGACGCTCGATGGTGAAGACCCGGCGACACAGCGGCGCCAGCACGGCGGTCTGGTATCCGGAGCCGGTGCCGATCTCCAGTACCTTGTGGCGATCGGTCAGTTCCAGGGCGACCGTCATCAGCGCCACGACCAGCGGCTGGCTGATCGTCTGGCCATGGCCGATCGGCAGGGCGACATTGTCCCAGGCATGCTCCAGGAACGCAGCCGGTACGAACTGGTCGCGCGGCACGCGGCCGATGGCCGCCAACACCCGCTCGTCGGCGATACCGGCGCGCCGCAACTCTTCGATCAAACGCGCCGCGGAGACCGACAAGGGCGAGCGCGCGCGCCCGGTCACGGGAACAGCTCGCCCAACTCGGCGAGCGCCGCCTGATGCGTCAGGTTGAGAAAAGCCGGCGTCACCGCCACATAACCCTGGGCCACGGCCCAGATGTCCGTGCCCGGCTTTTCCGCATCCTCGTCCCGGTTCGGGCCGATCCAGTAATAGGGTCGTCCCCGCGGATCGGTCGCGCCGACGATGTTGCCGCCAAGCTTACGCTGACCCTGGGCCGTCGCCTTCACGCCGCGGATTTCATTGGCCGGCAGGTTGGGCACATTCACATTGACCAGCGTATTGGCCGGCCAGGGCGCGCCGGCGAGGGCACGGATCACTCCCGGCAGATGGACCGCCGCCGCGTCCCAGATCGGCTTTTGCCCATTGACCGTGGCCAGGCTGAACGCGATCGACGGCACCTCGAGCAGGGTGCCCTCCATCGCGACCGCAACCGTGCCGGAATAGGTCATGTCCTCGCCCATGTTGCCGCCGAGGTTGACGCCCGACAGCAGCAGGGTCGGCCGCCGTTTGCGCATGATTTCGTTGATCGCCAGCAGCACGCAGTCGGTCGGCGTGCCGTCGACTGAGAAACGTTTTGGACCCAGCTTGCGGATGCGCAATGGCTGGCGAAGCGTCAGCGAATGGCTGGCGCCGCTCTGCTCCCGCTCCGGTGCCACGATCCAGACATCCTTGCTGAGCGACCGCGCGATGCGCTCCAGTACCTTGAGGCCGGGCGCGTCGATGCCGTCATCGTTCGACAGCAGGATGCGGGCTTGGGCGAGGTCGATCGGAATGTGCGGCATCAGGCGACGATGCTCTCCAGCCCGCCCATGTAGGGCCGGAGCGCCTCCGGCACCTCGATCGTGCCGTTGCCCTGCTGATAATTCTCCAGCACCGCCACCATGGTGCGGCCGACGGCAAGGCCGGAGCCGTTCAAGGTGTGGACGTTCCGGTTGCCCTTGCCCTCGGTCGTGCGGAAGCGCGTCTTCATGCGCCGGGCCTGGAACTCGCCGCAATTGGAGCAGCTCGAGATCTCGCGATAGGCCTGCTGCCCGGGTAGCCAGACCTCGAGGTCATAGGTCTTGCGCGCGCCGAAACCCATATCGCCGGCACAGAGCAGCATGACCCGATAGGGCAGTTTCAGCTTCTGCAGGATGGTCTCGGCCGCGAGTGTCATCCGCTCGTGTTCCGCCTCGGACTGGTCCGGGTGCGCGATCGAGACCATCTCGACCTTCGAGAACTGGTGCTGGCGGATCATGCCGCGCGTGTCGCGGCCGGCAGAGCCCGCCTCGCTGCGGAAGCACGGCGTGAAGGCGGTCCAACGCAGCGGCAGCGCCGCCTCGTCCAGGATCTCGTCCGCCGTCAGGTTGGTCAGCGGCACCTCGGCGGTCGGTATCAACCAGCGCCCATCCGTCGTCTGGAACAGGTCTTCGCGGAACTTCGGCAGCTGGTTGGTGCCGAACACGGCCGCGTCGTTGACCAGGACCGGCGGCGCCACCTCGGTATAGCCGAACTCGAGCGTGTGGGTGTCGAGCATGAAGGCGCCGAGTGCACGCTCCATGCGCGCGAGCGCGCCCTTCAGCACCGTGAAGCGAGCGCCGGCGAGCTTGGCGGCCCGGCCGAAATCCATCAGGCCCAGCGCCTCGCCCAGCTCGAAATGCTGCTTCGGCTGGAAAGCGAAATCGCGCGGATCGCCCCAGCGCCGGATTTCGACGTTGCCCTGCTCGTCGGCGCCGTCGGGCACCTCGGACGCGGGCAGGTTCGGCAGCGACGCCAGAAGGCGGTCCAATTCCTCGCCCAGCCGGCGGTCGTCGGCTTCGAGCACGGCCATGCGCTCTTTCATCGCGGCGACTTCAGCCATGATCGCCTCGACCGGCTCGCCCCGGCTTTTGGCAATGCCGATGCCGCGCGACAGTTCGTTGCGCCTGGTCTGGATCTCCTGCAACTCGGTCTGGGCCGCGCGCCGTTCGGCGTCGAATGCCAGAATGCG
Source organism: Aliidongia sp. (assembly GCF_035943795.1). NCBI lineage: Bacteria > Pseudomonadati > Pseudomonadota > Alphaproteobacteria > Rhodospirillales > Dongiaceae > Aliidongia > Aliidongia sp. The sequence goes on from NZ_DASZBY010000008.1 coordinate 84,303, forward strand.
CGACGAATGGGGTGGCAGGCCGCGCCGGCCGAGTCCCCGGTCGAATTCGGCAGCGGCGTCGCGGATCGACTTCAAATCATGCATGGCGACAAGCTATCAGGCTGGACGGGAAAAATCTTCACGGGGCGCCTCACCTAGAGCTTGGCCAGGTCGGCGGCCGCGGCTTCGGCACGCTTCGCCTTGCCGCGCTCGACCAGGCGGCAGCTCCAGATCGAGATCTCGTAGAGCAGCAGCAGCGGAACGGCGAGCCCGCACATGCTGATGGCGTCAGGCGGCGTCAGCAGGGCGGCGATGACGAAATTGATGAACACCGCATAGCGCCGCTTCTCGGCCAGGAATTTCGAGCTGACGAGCCCGACCCGGGCCATCAGGGTCAAAGCGACCGGCATCTGGAACGCGGCACCGAATGCGAAGATCAGGGTCAGGACCAGCGACAGGTATTCGCTGACCTTCGGATCGGCCTCGATCGGCAGGCTGCCGGGGCTGCCCGCGGACTCGAAGCTGAGGAAGAAGTGCCAGGCGGTCGGGAAGATCAGATAGTAGACCAGGGCCGCGCCCATGAAGAACAGGATCGGCGTCGCCACCAGGTACGGCAGGAACGCGCCCCGCTCGGTCTTGTACAGACCCGGCGCCACGAACATCCAGATCTGGGTCGCAATGATCGGAAAGGCCAGGAAGCAGGCGGCCCAGAACGCGACCTTGACCCGGGTGACGAAGGCTTCGGTCAGCGCCGTGTAGATCAGGTGCCGCCCCGGCTGGCCCGCCAGTTGGTCGGCCAGCGGACGCACCAGGAAATCATAGATGTCGGCGCTGAAATAATAGCAGAACGCCCAGCACACCATGAGACCGGACAGCGAATAGATGAGGCGCTTGCGCAGTTCGATCAAATGTTCGATCAGCGACATGCGGCCGTCGTCGAGCTCGTCGCTCATGGTGCGGGCGGAGTCCTATGCAAATCGGGCGGCACGTCCGTGTCCGGCCCGGGAATGTCGGCGGGGGCCGGCGACGCGGGCCGTTCGGTCGCGGGATTGAGGATCGAATGCCCGCTTTCGGTGGGCAGGGCGCCGATCGCCGATCCCTCGACGGTCGGTGGCGGGGCCACTGCCTCCTGGGCGAGCGGACCGCCGAGCGGTTCGGCCATGGCGGCACGGATTTCGCCGCCGGAATCGACCGCATCCCGCATGGCCTGCTTCAGATCGTCGACACCGGCGGCCTTGGCGGCCTGCTCGCGGATCTCGTTCAGCTCGGAATCGCGGATCATGTCGTCGACGCTGTTCTGGAACTCCCGCGCCATCAGACGGGCGCGGCGAACCATGA
>NZ_DASZBY010000009.1:0-43066 GCF_035943795.1 Aliidongia sp.
ATCGCTGCGCTCGATCGCAGCTGAGAAGCCCGGCGCATAGCCCAGCCGGAACCGTTCGATCGCCGCCCGGTCGAGCCCGCGCTGGTCCAGGTAGGCGCGCGCCGCAGCGCCGCCCTGGCTGTCGAGCTGGGCCTGGAAGAACCCGGCCGCGGCCTCCATGACCTCGACCAGGGTCTTCTGCTTGAAGACCCGCTCGCGCTCCTGCGGCGTGGCCCGCGGCACTTCCAGACCCGCCTCGCCGGCCAGCGCCTCGACCGCTTCGAGAAAGCCCAGGTTCTGCGACTGCATGACATAGCCGATGACGTCGCCATGGGCGCCGCAGCCGAAGCAGTGGAAGAAACCCTTCTCGTCGTTCACCGTGAAGGACGGCGACTTCTCGTTATGGAACGGGCAGAGGCCGCTGTATTCCCGGCCTTTCTTGACCAGCCGGACCTTGCGGCCGATCACGTCGGGCAACGAGACGCGGATGCGGATCTCGTCGAGGAAGCCGGGCGGGAAGGCCATGTCGTCGGGCGGTCTGGCGGTGGATCAGGCGGCGGTCAGCGCTTCCTTGACGAGGGCGCTCGCCTTCTGGAAATCCATCTCGCCGGCATGGCGTTCCTTGAGCGCCGCCATGGTGCGGCCCATGTCCTTGATCCCGCCGGCGCCGATCTCGCCGATCACGGTCTTGATCGCGGCTTTGGTCGTGGCTTCGTCCATCTGCTGCGGCAGGAAACGTTCGATGACGGCGATCTCGGCCGCTTCCTGGTCCACCAGGTCGGGACGGTTGCCTTGCTTGTAAAGCTCGATGCTCTCGCGGCGCTGCTTGATCATGCCTTGCAGGACGGACAGCACGGCCGGGTCATCGATTCCATCGGGATTGCCGTTGCCCCGCGCCTCGATGTCCTTGTCCTTGAGCTTGGCCTGGACCATGCGCAGGGTGGAGGTCGCCCGCTGGTCGCGCGCCTTCATGGCCTCTTTCACCGCATCGGTCAGGGATTGGCGGATCATCGGCATCGTCCTCAATTAATAAGCGGGGCGGCATTCTATCGTCTTTTGCGGCGATTGGCAGAACCGATTCGGCAAATCTCGTCCGTGCCATTCGGGCGACACCCCGGTATGCGCCGGTTGCGTTGCAATGCTGCCCCCAGCCGCAAAACCGGACGTCGCGCTTGACGCCATTTGCCTCAGGGACTACTCGAAAAGCTCGCCGGGCCATGTTCCCCCGGTGACCCTTAAGAGGTCGGTTTTGCCGCGAGATGCGGTGTCCTCCCTGTCGGCTTTGCCCACGGGGGGTCGACGCGCATCTAAAGGTAAGCACGACCTTTTCGATCGAGGAGCCGTCCCATGTCCGAGACCGTCAGCGCGACGTCGCGCCCACCGCGCCCACCCGGCGCCACCGCCGCCTTGGTGTTGAATGATGGAACGGTCTATTGGGGACGCGGCGTCGGCGCCGTGGGCACCCAGGTGGGCGAGGTCTGCTTCAACACCTCGATCACCGGCTACCAGGAGATCATGACCGATCCGTCCTACGCCGGTCAGATCATCACCTTCACCTTCCCGCACATCGGCAACGTTGGCGCCAATCCCGAGGATACCGAGACCACGACCGCCGCCGCCCGCGGCCTCGTCATCCGCACCGACATCACCGACCCGGCCAACTGGCGCGCCGTACAGGGCTTCGACAACTGGCTGAAGAAGAACAACCTGATCGGCCTCGCCGGCATCGACACCCGCGCGCTGACCCGGCGCATCCGCGACAAGGGTCCGCCGAACGGCGCCATCGTCCATGCGCCCGACGGCAACATCGACATCGACGCGCTGCTGGCCCAGGCCCAGGGCTGGCCGGGGCTCGAAGGCATGGACCTGGCACTGGAAGTCAGCTGCCGGCAGACCTATGCCTGGGAGCAGACGCGCTGGAGCCTCGACGGCGGCTACGGCACACTGGAGGCGCCCAAGCGCCATGTCGTCGCCGTCGACTACGGCGCCAAACACAACATCCTGCGCACCTTGGCGGCGAACGGCTGCCGGGTCACGGTCGTGCCGGCCACCGCCACGGCCGACGAGATCCTGCGCCACGAGCCCGACGGCATCTTCCTGTCGAACGGCCCGGGCGATCCGGCCGCGACCGGCGAATATGCCGTGCCGGTGCTGAAGACCCTGATCGAGACCGGCAAGCCGATCTTCGGCATCTGCCTCGGCCATCAGCTGCTGAGCCTCGCCATCGGCGGCACGACCACCAAGATGTCCAACGGCCATCGCGGCGCCAACCACCCGGTCAAGGACCTGGAGACCGGCAAGGTCGAGATCACCAGCCAGAACCACGGGTTCCGCGTCGTGCCCGAGAGCCTGCCGGTCAACACGGTCGTCACCCACGTCTCGCTGTTCGACGGCACGAACGAGGGTTTCCGCATGACCGACAGGCCGGTCTTCTCGGTACAGCACCATCCCGAGGCCTCGCCGGGGCCTCAGGACAGCAACTACCTGTTCGAGCGCTTCGTGCGCCTGATCGACGACCACTCCGCCGAAACGGGAGCGAAGAAGCATGGCTAAGCGGACCGATATCAAGTCGATCCTGATCATCGGCGCCGGCCCGATCGTCATCGGCCAGGCCTGCGAGTTCGACTATTCCGGCGCCCAGGCGTGCAAGGCGCTGCGCGCCGAGGGCTACCGGATCATCCTGGTCAATTCCAATCCGGCGACGATCATGACCGATCCGGACCTGGCGGACGCAACCTACATCGAGCCGATCACGCCCGAGATGGTCGCCAAGGTGATTGCGGCCGAGCGGCCCGACGCCCTGTTGCCGACCATGGGCGGCCAGACCGCGCTCAACACCGCGCTGGCGCTGGCCAAGGACGGCACCTTGGAACGTTACGGTGTCGAACTGATCGGCGCCAAGGAAGAGGCCATCGCCAAGGCCGAGGATCGCCAGCTGTTCCGCGACGCCATGGACAAGATCGGCCTGAAGTCGCCGAAGTCCCGCGCCGTGAAGACGATCGACGACGCGCGCCTGGTGATGGACGAGATCGGCCTGCCCGCCATCATCCGACCGTCCTTCACGATGGGCGGCACCGGCGGCGGCATCGCCTACAACACCGAAGAATACGAGGACATCGTCAAGGGCGGCCTGCGCGCATCGCCGACCAGCGAAGTGCTGATCGAGGAATCGGTGCTGGGCTGGAAGGAATACGAGATGGAGGTGGTCCGCGACCGCGCGGACAATTGCATCATCATCTGCTCGATCGAGAACATCGATCCGATGGGCGTGCATACCGGCGACAGCATCACGGTCGCCCCCGCTCTGACCTTGACCGACAAAGAATACCAGATGATGCGCGACGCCTCGATCGCGGTGCTGCGCGAGATCGGCGTCGACACCGGCGGCTCGAACGTGCAGTTCGCGGTCAATCCGGCCGACGGGCGCCTGGTCGTCATCGAGATGAACCCCCGCGTCAGCCGGTCCTCGGCGCTCGCGTCGAAGGCGACCGGCTTCCCGATCGCCAAGGTCGCGGCCCTGCTCGCGGTCGGCTACACGCTGGACGAGCTCAGGAACGAGATCACCAAGGTCACCCCGGCCTCGTTCGAGCCGACCATCGACTATGTCGTGACCAAGATCCCGCGCTTCGCCTTCGAGAAGTTCCCGGGCACGGCACCGCTGCTGTCGACCTCGATGAAGTCGGTCGGCGAATGCATGGCGATCGGTCGCAGCTTTGCCGAAAGCGTCCAGAAGGCGCTGCGCTCGCTCGAGACCGGCCTCACCGGCTTCAACGAGATCGTCATCGCCGGCGGCGAGAACAAGGATGCGGTGCGCGCCGCTCTCGCCCAGCCGACGCCGGACCGGTTGCTGGTCATCGCCCAGGCGTTCCGCCACGGCCTGACGGTCGAAGAGATCCACGCCGCCTGCAAGTACGAGCCGTGGTTCCTGCGCCAGATCCAGGCGATCGTCGCGACCGAAGCGACGGTCCGCCAGCATGGCCTGCCCCAGAACGCGTTCGAGTTCCATGCGCTCAAAAAGCAGGGCTTCGGCGATGCGCGCCTGGCCGAGCTGGCCGGCACGACCGAGGCGCACGTGACGGCGCTGCGGCACAAGCTGAACATCCGCCCGGTCTACAAGCGCATAGACACCTGCGCCGCGGAGTTCGCGTCCAACACGCCCTACATGTATTCGACTTACGAGGGCGACGGCCTGTCGCCGGCCGAGAACGAGTCGGATCCGACGGACCGCAAGAAGGTCGTGATCCTGGGCGGCGGTCCGAACCGCATCGGCCAGGGCATCGAGTTCGACTATTGCTGCGTCCATGCCGCCTACAGCCTGCGCGAGGCCGGCATCGAGACCATCATGGTCAATTGCAACCCCGAGACCGTCTCGACCGATTACGACACGTCGGACCGGCTGTATTTCGAGCCGCTTACCGCCGAGGACGTGATCGAGCTGGTGCGGGTCGAGCAATCCAAGGGCACCGTCTTGGGCTGCATCGTGCAGTTCGGCGGCCAGACCCCGCTGAAGCTGGCGGCAGCCCTCGAAGCCGCGGAAATCCCGATCCTTGGGACCTCGCCCGACGCGATCGATCTGGCCGAGGATCGCCGGCGCTTCCAGCATTTCCTGGAGGACCTGCACCTGCTGCAGCCGGAAAACGGCACGGCCTATTCGTCCGACGAAGCCGTGGGCGTGGCCGAGAAGCTGGGCTTCCCGCTGGTGATGCGCCCGTCCTACGTGCTGGGCGGCCGCGCCATGGAGATCGTCCATGGCATGCCGCAGTTGAAGCGCTACATGGAAAATGCCGCCAAGATCTCGTCGACCGGCCCCATCCTGCTCGACCGCTACCTGTCGGACGCGATCGAGGTCGACGTCGATGCACTGTCGGACGGCACGGACGTCTATGTCGCCGGCATCATGGAGCATATCGAAGAGGCCGGCATCCATTCGGGCGACAGCGCCTGCTCGCTGCCGCCCTATTCCCTGTCGGCCGAGATCATCGCCGAGATCGAACGCCAGACCAGCGCCATGGCGCTGAAGCTGGGCGTGGTCGGGCTGATGAACGTCCAATACGCGATCAAGGACGGCACGGTCTTCGTGCTGGAAGTGAACCCGCGCGCGTCCCGCACCGTGCCGTTCGTCGCCAAGGCGACCGGCGTGCAGATCGCCAAGATCGCGGCGCGCGTGATGGCCGGCGAGGCACTGCGCAGCCTGGTCCCGGCGATGCGGCCCGACATCCGCCACGTGGCGGTCAAGGAAGCGGTCTTCCCATTCAACCGCTTCCCCGGCGTCGACCTGTTGCTGGGACCGGAAATGAAGTCGACCGGCGAGGTCATGGGCCTCGATTTCGACTTCGGCCGGGCCTTTGCCAAGTCGCAGCTCGGCTCCGGCGTGTCGCTACCGCTCGCGGGCACCGTGTTCGTCTCGGTGCGCGACCGTGACAAGGCGGGCGTGATCGAACCGTGCCGCAAACTGGTCGAGATGGGCTTCAAGCTGGTCGCGACCAGCGGCACCGGCGCGCTGCTCAAGGACGCAGGACTTCCGGTCGACATCGTCAACAAGGTGCTGGAAGGCCGGCCGCACATCGTCGACCGGATGGTGTCCGGCGGCGTTCAGCTGATCTTCAACACGACCGAGGGCAGCCAGGCGATCAGCGACAGCTTCAGCCTGCGCCGCACCGCGCTGACCCACACCATTCCGTACTACACGACTCTGGCCGGTGCGAAGGCCTCGGTTCATGCGATTCAGGCCTTGAAGAGCGGCAGCCTTGAAGTTGCCGCCCTTCAATCCTATTTTGGTGGGCCGTCCGAGCGGGGTGGGACCCCCGCGTAAGGACGGTTTCTTATTCCCGCATCGCCGAAATTCAGGTCAGGCCGTCGAAGAAATGCAAAGAGTTCCTATGACCGTGGGCGGTTTCAGCCGGATGCAGGATGAACTGCGCCGCCTGAAGACCATTGACCGACCGGCCGTGATCCGGGCGATCGCCGAGGCGCGCGAACATGGCGATCTTTCCGAGAACGCCGAATATCACGCGGCACGCGAACGGCAGTCCTTCATCGAGGGCCGCGTCCTCGAGCTTGAGGACAAGATCTCCCGGGCCGAGGTGATCGACGTGAGCAAGCTGTCGGGCGCCGCCGTCAAGTTCGGCGCGACCGTCGTGCTGGCCGACGAAGAAACCGACGAAGAGACGAAGTACCAGATCGTCGGCGAGGACGAGGCCGACATCAAGCAGGGGCTTCTCTCGGTCACGTCGCCGCTCGGTCGGGCGCTCATCGGCAAGCAGGCCAAGGAGAGCGTCGAGGTGACCACGCCGCGCGGCGCCAAATCCTACGAGATCGTCAAGGTCCTGTTCTGAGACGGGCCGCCCTGCTCCGGCCACTCCCGCCCTGGCGGGAATCCAGGGGCTCGGGCTTGCATCGCTTGCGGCCATGACGGGTCGAACCGGCCTCAAAGAGAGAAGGGGCGCGGACATCGGTCCGCGCCCCCGTCGTCTTGCCCGCCTTCGGCGATCAGTTCTCGTCGATCGCGTCCACGTCGATCGGCACGCCGACCGCGTATTTGCTCGACCGGATGGCGAGCGCCGATTTCACGTGGCTGACGTTGGGTGCGGTCGTAAGCTTGGTGGTGAGGAACTTGTGGTAGTTGTCCCAGTCCGTCGCCACGACCTTCAGCAGGAAATCGGTTTCGCCGGCCAGCATGTGCGCCTCGCGCACTTCCGGCCAGCCGCCGACGAGGTCTTCGAATGCCTTCAGGTCGCCTTCGGCCTGGCTGACCAGCCCGACATGGGCGAACACCGTGACGCCATAGCCCAGCGCGTCGGGTTCGATCGCCGCGTGATAGCCCTTGATGTAGCCCGCCTCTTCCAAAGCCCGGACGCGACGCAGGCAAGGCGGTGCCGAAATCCCGGCGCGCCGCGCCAGTTCCACGTTGGTCATCCGGCCGTCATCCTGCAAATCCCGCAGGATCCGCCGATCGATCCTGTCGAGCTTAATTCGACGCATGTATTGAGCCCCCAAAAAAATTTGGGCAACTATCTTACAAATTGTGCGGCCAAATCAACACATCTGAACCGTGCGCATGGGAGATCGGCGGGGAAAATATCGTGAGCGCGGATGTCTGGCTCCTCTATGACGGCAAGGTCGGGCTGCGCAGCCAATTGGTCGGAGTCGCCGAATCCGTTGGCCTGCCGTTCGAGGAAAAGAAGCTCACGATTCGCTACCCCTGGAAGGGTCTGCCCCCGCTTTTATGGTGGAACGGCACGGCCGCGGCCAGCCGCGCGGGCGACCGCCTGTCCCCACCGTGGCCGCGGCTGGTGATTGCAGCCGGCGGACGCTCGGCCGCCCCGGCGCTGGCGATCCGGCGCAAGAACCAGGGGCGGACCGTGGTCGTGCAGATCCAGGATCCGAAGATCCCGCCGGCCCGCTTCGACCTGATGATCGTGTCCGATCACGACAAGGTGCGCGGGCCGAACGTCATGGTCTCGCTGGGCGCGGTCCATCCGGTGACGCCGGCCAAGCTCGCGGCCGCGGCGGCGCTCTGGGCCCCGCGCCTCGGCCATCTGCCCCATCCGCGCATCGCCGTGGTGATCGGCGGCGACAACGGCGTCTATCGCCTGACGCCGGAAATCATGAACGGCATCGCCGACCAGTTGGAGACCCTGGTCGCGAGCGGGGCCGGGCTGATGATCACGACATCGCGCCGCACCGGGGCTGCAGCCGAGTCGATCCTGCGCGCGCGCGTCCAAGGGCCACAGGTCGAGATCTGGTCCGGCACCGGCGAGAATCCCTATTTCGGCTTTCTGGGCTTGGCCGACCACATCCTGGTGACCGCCGACTCGGTTTCGATGATCACCGAGGCGAGCGCATCGGGCAAACCGGTCCATGTGCTGCCGCTGGAAGGCGGCTCGAAGAAGTTCGAGCGATTCCATCAAGCCATGCGCGTCGCCGGTATCACCCGGCCTTTCGACGGGCGCCTGGACAGCTGGCGCTACACGCCGCAGGACGATACCGGCGCCGCCGGCGCGCGGATCCGCCAGATCATGCAGGACCGTGGGTTATGGCCGACCTGACCCGCCTGCCGGTCCCGCTGCTGCTGCTCGCCGGCACCGTCCTCGCCGGGTTGCTGTTCATGACGTTTCCCGGGCTCGACCTGTGGGTCAGCGGGCTGTTCTGGCGCCCGGACGGCGGCTTTTTCCTGCGCGACTGGGCGCCGTTCCGCGCGATCTACGATACGGTGCCGATCGTCACCTGGGCCTTGGTCATAGGCTTGTTGCTGCTGGCGCTCATCGGCTGGATCCTGGGACGCGCGATCGGCCCGTTCGACCGGCGCACCATCCCGTTCCTGCTGCTCAGCATCGCGATCGGGCCGGGCCTCTTGACCAACACGGTGCTGAAGGACCATTGGGGCCGGGCGCGGCCGAACCAGGTCGTACAGTTCGGCGGCACCAAGCAATTCACGCCCGTCCTGCAGCCGAGCGACCAGTGCGGTCATAATTGCTCGTTTCCATCGGGACACGGCGCCATGGCTTTTTCGCTGGTCGGCCTGGGCTTCCTGCCCGCGACCCGGCGCCGGCGACAATGGGTGACCGGCACCGCGCTCGGCTTCGGGACGCTCGTCGCCCTGGTGCGGATCGGCCAGGGCGGGCATTTCCTGTCGGACAACGTCTTCGCCGCCCTGCTGGTCGGCGCGGTCACCTGGGGCCTGCACCGCTGGGTCGTCGAGGCCGACGGGCTGGACCGGCTCTGGACGCGTCGGCTCGCGCGCCGCCTGACCGCGACGCTGACCGGCACGGTCGACCAACTGCACAACCTGCCCCCCTCGCCGCGCCGGGGCTGGCTCATCGGCGGCAGCGCGGCCCTGGTCGCGATCGTCGTGTCCGTCGCCTGGATCGATCGGCCCTTGGCGCTCTATTTCAAGGCCGACGACGACCGGCTGGTGCTGTGGTTTCGCTGGATCACCCAGTTCGGGCTCGGCTGGGGCTGGCTGGTGATTTCGGCCGTGCTGGGGTTCGGGCTCTGGGCGGCGTCCCGGGCCCCGCGCGCCGGCGCCCTGCGCGAGCGCCTGGTCGCCTGGTCGCTGGTCCCGACGTTCGTATTCCTGTCCGTGCTGGTCAGCGGCCTGGTCGCCGATATCGTCAAGATCATCCTGGGCCGAACGCGGCCGAAGCTGTTGTTCTTGGACGGCAGCTTCGGCCTGACCGGCCTGTCGTTCCGCAGCGACCATTGGTCGTTCCCGTCGGGCCACGTGACCAACGTGGCCGCCCTCGCCGCCGCCCTGACCATGCTGTGGCCACGCCACGTCGCGGCCTATGCGCTGTTCGTGGCGCTGATCGCCTTGAGCCGGATCGCCACGACCCAGCATTTCCTCAGCGACACGATCGGTGCCGCCTTTCTGGCGATTCTGGTGACCGCCTATATCCGCGGCGTCTTCACCCGGTCCGGCTTGGCACTCGCCGATCTCAAGGCCGGGGTGCTGCAGGTTCGATCCGCGGTGTCGTGGCGCCAGCGATTGCTGGGCCGCTAGTCCAAAGCCCGGAACAGGCGCATCATCCGGCCACGCGGCGGAACAGACCGGAAGGACGATGATGCGCCTGCTCGGATTGGGCATCCTTCTCGCCATGATGCTTCCTGGGCCGGCAGCGGCGGATCCTCTGCGCATCGCGCTGATCGAGGATTATGCCGACGCGGCCCGATCGGCGGCGATACAAGGCGAGGAGGGGTTTCGGCTCGGCCTCGACTATGCGACCCACGGCACCCGTGCGGTTGGCGGCCATCCTCTCGCGGTCACCATCGTCCAGAGCCATGGCGCCGAGGATGCGGCGAGCCAACTCGCAGCATCCTATCGGGATGGCAAGGCCGACATCGCCGTGGCCTCGGGGCCATCGGAAGACGTCATCGCGATGTTGTCCGTCGCCGCGTCGTCCAAGCATATCCTGCTCGTCGCCACGGCGCGCGCGGACCTGATCACGGGCGGCAATCGCTACGTCTTCCGCACGGCTGCCAGTGCCGGCCAGCAGGCACTCGCCGAAGCGCTGGCGCTGGCCCGCCCGGAACTCAACCTGTTCGTCGCGGCCGAGGACACACGCGACGGCGCGGACGCGGTGGCGGCGCTCAAGACCCTGTGGGGCGACCATGGCGACGGAGGGTTCCTGATCGGATCCCGGCTGGTTCCGCCGGGCACGACGGACGTCGGCACCCTTCTGAGTGCCGAATTCGACGGGCTGCACGACCTCCATGGCGGCAGGACGCTGCTCACGATCTGGTCCAGCTCACCGCCGATCCAGTCGATCGCCGCGACCGACCCCGGCCGGTTCGGCGTCCGGCTCGCGTTCGGCGGCGACATCGATCCGAATGCGCCGCTGCCGCAGACCCCGATCGAGGGGATCACGTCCTATTTCCACACCATGCCGCACAACCGCGAGAACGACTGGCTGGTCGCGGCTTGGCGGCGCCGCCACCGGACCTATCCCGACGGTGCCGTCGCCGACGGCATGACGGCCGCCCTGGCGCTGGTCTCGGCCCTGCGGGCGGCATCGACCCCGGATGCCGACGCGCTGGTCGCGAGCCTGGAGGGCCTGCATTTCGCGACGCCCAAAGGCGGCATGATCTTCCGCAAGGAAGACCATCAGGCGATGCAGGTCATGTACCAGTTCCGCAGTGCGCCCCATGCCCCGACCGGCGCGCCGGTGCTGGCGCACGAATTCACGATCGCGGAGCTGGCGTCCGCGAGCCCGCTCAGGAGCCCGGATCGGCATAGCCCTTGAAGCCGGTCAGCTTGTAGACCGTCACGTCGCGCGTCGGTCCGCCGGCCGGCACCACCACATGGGCGACCGGGACATGGGCGTCGAACCGGTTGAAGACCTCGTCGAGCGCCGGGCCGGTGCGCTGGGTGATCCACAGATAGTCGCCGCCCGGTGCGGCCGCCAGGCTATCGTCCATCTCGAAGCCGTTCTTCACGTGCCCGGCCGGATTCCACATGCGCATGTCGAACGGATGCGGCTGCATGTAGTAGATCAGCGCCGCCATCAGCTCACGCTGGTCGGCCAGCAGCGGCAGCTCCAGGTGCTGCAGGCGGATCTGCGACAGGCTGGTGCCGAGCGTCTGCCAGCCGCGCACCCGATGCAGCGGATCCTGCTTACCGGACAGCGGGTGGCCGACCGCCGACGCGATGTCGCGCGCGCCCAGCAGCAGCACGCACAGCGTCACATGCAGCACGACGGACCATTGCACCAGGCCGTCGCGGCCCTTCTGGTTCAGATAGGCCACGACCAGGATGGTGGCGGTCAGATAGGTCGGTGCCGACCAGTTCGGCTGGGCGCGCGACAGCATCGCCTCGACCAGCATGATGGCGAGCGTCGGCAGCGCGAAACTCATCAGCAGCAGCGCCCGCCGATCGGCGCCGACCTGTCGCGCCCGGACCGCGATGACGATCAGGGTCGCGAGGAAGATCGGCCCGAACACGGCGAACTGTGCCCCGGCAAACTCGGCGAAAGCCCCCGGGTGCAGGCCGTAGTCGCGTACGTTGGCATTGTCGCGGGTGTGCAGATAGCTGACGAAGCCATTGCTCGCGTTCCAGATGAAATTGGGCGAATAGACCGCGACGGTCAGCAGCAGGCTGAGCAGGAACGGCTTCACGTGGCGCCGTTCGTCCGGCACCAGCACCAGGAAGCCCAGCGCCGACCCCAGCCAGAAGCCCATGGCGTATTTCGACAGCAGGCCCAAGCCGCCGGCGACGCCGACCAGGATCCACCAGCGCCCGCCGTCCGGCTCGCGCGCCCGCACGAAGCCATAGGTCGCGGCCGCCCAGCACAACAGCAGCGGCACGTCGGTCGACACGATCAGCGCCGACAGCGAGACCGCCGGCAAGGTGATGAAGGCGATGGTCGACCAGCCGGCGATACGCGCGTCATAGAGGCGCTTGGCGATGCCATGGACGAACAGGCTGGTGGCGACATAGAGCAGCGGTGCCGAGATCTTGACTGCCAGGTCGGTCGTGCCGAACAGATAGGTCGTCGCCCAGATCAGCCAGGCGATCATCGGCGGCTTGGAATAATAGCCGAACTGGAATTTCTGCGCCCAGACCCAGTATTGCGCCTCGTCGGGATAGAGGTCGATCGGCTGGCCGGCGAGCCAGAGCAGGCGCAGGAACGTGACCGCGCCGACGAGCAGCAGCGCGATACGGAAATTGGGGTCGAGTTCGCGGCGCGGGATGATCGCGGGCTTCGGCTTGGCTGCGACCGCAGGGGCCGTAGCGCTCGGGGATTTTCTGGTTCTCATGGCGGGGCGACCCTACCCGAAAGCGCCGATGTGGCGCCAGCCGGTCCGAAGGTCGCAGCCGCGAGCCCGCCGGCCATAGACCCAGCCTATCGCCCCGATCGCTTCCCCCATGCTAAGAGAGGGGTTTCGGGCCGGCCGGATCATCGCCATATCGCTATGTCCAGGCGACCCAAGCCCTTTTCCAGCAAGCCGGACCTCATGGCGCTCAAGATCGAAACATTCTCGTCGCTCAAGGGCGGCAACAGCTTTTTCAAGGCCGTGACCCATCCGGCGGTCGCGGACCAGACGGCGCGCCTGATCCAACGCCTGGCGGAGGCTCCTTCGGTCGCGATTTACGATCCGCTGGGGTTCGCGACCGGCTTTGCGGCGCTGCGCGATCTGAGCGCGACCAGGATCGGCGGCGTCTTCGTCCAGGCGGTGACCGATCTGGGCCAGGAGCGGCTGGGCCTCGCAACGCAGCCGGTGACCGACCTTGCGCGCTCGAACGCCGATCTGGTGTTCGTGGCCGCATTCGACGCCGAGCGGCTGATCCAGCAGATCGCCCATCTGCTGCCGCCCGGTGCCGAGGTCACGAGCCTGGACGCGCTGCGGCTCGAAGCCGATCTAGTGACCAATCCGCGCAGCTATCTGGATCCGCTGAATTTCGCGACGAATTTCGCCTTCTTCCGCGATCGCGATGGCAGCCATACCCGGATCGTCACCGCGAACTACTGGTCGAACTATGGTGCCAAGCAGACGTCCCTGGCGCTGACCCTGTTCGATGCCGCAGGTCAAGTGCTGGCGCGCTGGCGCGAGCCGCTGGCGCCGGGCCAGTCGGCCGTGGTGATCGACAGCCGCACGGTGCGGGCCCGCTTCGATCTGCCGGCGTTCGAGGGGCAGCTGTTCATCCACGCGATCGGCGGTGCCGGCCACGACGTGGTGAAATACGCGCTCGACACGTTCGAGGAAGACGGCCCGTCGCTGTCGTGCACCCATGACGCCAATGCGTGGCCTGCAGATTTCTACGCCGGCCTGCCGGCGCCGCGCGCCGACGAGCGGGTCGTGCTTTGGGTGCAGAACAGCCTGCCGATCGCCATTCCCGCCGGCGGCATCGCACTCAACCTCATGGGCCATAACGAGGTGGTGACGTTCGACGACGAGGTCGCGCCATTTGCGACCGTGCCGCTCGACGTCGCCAGCCTGCTGCCGGATGCGCGCTGGCCGCAGCAGATCGAGATCGCCGCCGGCAAGTATGTCGTGCGCCCGCGCTACGAAGTGACCCGGGCCGGCCGCACCCGCGTGGCGCACCCGAACGTCGAGCGCACGGACCTGAAGCCCGATCCCAGGATCGCCGAGTTGGGTCCGCTGTTCGGCAAGGGCTTCATCCTGCCCGCCCCGATCCTGCCGCCCGGCCAATGGTCGAGCCACGTGCTGCCGACACCGATGGCACTGACCCAGGCGACCCTGCCGGTCGAGGCGACGCTCTACGACCCGGCCGGCCGGGCAATCGGCACGCACCGGTTCGGCAGCCTGGGGCGCCACGAGTCGGTCGCCCTGGAGCTGGACGGGCTGCTGGCCGGCGGGGGCGACCTGCCGTGGGGCCATGTCGAGCTGACCTATGATTTCGCTGCCGGCAAGGAAGTCGACGGCTGGCTGCATGCCTTGTTCCGCTATCAGGACCGGGCGAGCGGCCATGCCGCTGAAACCAGCTTCGGCGCCCACATCTTCAACACGGTGCTGACCTACAAGGACGAGCCGCAGAGCTATGCCGGCCGGCCGCCCGGGCTGAGCACGCGGCTGTTCCTGCGCCTGGGCCAGGCACCGCTCGACACGATCTGCCATCTGGTCTATCCGGCCTCGACCCCGTGGCATCCGCTGTCCCAGACCGACCTCGCGCTGTTGGACGCGACCGGCCGCGAAGTTGCGCGCCGGCGGGTCGAGATCCCCTGCGGCGGGTCGCTGTTCTGGCGGTACCACGAGACATTCCCGGCGGACGAGCGTACCGCCGCCGGGCCCGAGGCCTATGTCGTGATCCGCGACACGACCTGCCGGCTGTTCGGCTACCATGGGCTTGCCGGCGCGGGCGGGCGGTTCAGTTTGGACCATATGTTTGGGTTCTGATGCGCCCGACCCACAAGACTTAGGCTTTCTGAGCCTTAGTTCTTGCGTTTCAGGCGCAACATTCAATACTCTCCAGAGCGTAGTGGCCTTCGAGAGGCCCCGGAGTTCTCATGTCTGAGCGTCATCACACCAAGGTCCTGATCATCGGCGCCGGCCCCGCTGGCTATACCGCCGCGATCTACGCGGCGCGTGCGAACCTGCAACCGATCATGGTGCAGGGCATGCAGCCCGGCGGACAATTGACGATCACGACCGACGTCGAGAATTACCCGGGCTTCGCCGACGTGATCCAGGGTCCCTGGCTCATGGAGCAGATGCAGAAACAGGCCGAGCATGTCGGCACCAGGATGGTGTTCGACCTCATCACCTCGGTCGATTTCTCCCAGCGCCCGTTCGTCTGCACCGCCGACAGCGGCGACGTGTTCGTGGCCGAGACCGTGGTGATCGCGACCGGCGCCCAGGCGCGCTGGCTGGGTCTGGAGAGCGAGGAGCGCTATCGGGGCTTCGGCGTTTCGGCCTGCGCCACCTGCGACGGGTTCTTCTTCCGCAACAAGAACATCGCCATCGTCGGCGGCGGCAATACCGCGGTCGAGGAAGCGATCTACCTGACCAACCACGCCGACACCGTGACCCTGATCCATCGCCGCGATTCGCTGCGTGCGGAGCGGATCATGCAGGACCGGCTGTTCGCCAATCCGAAGATCCGCGTGATCTGGAACAGTTCCGTCGAGGAAATCGTTGGCGAGCAGAACCCGCCGCGCGTTACGGGCCTGAAGCTGAAGGACACGGTGACCGGAGCGGAAAGCGCCCTGGCCGTCGACGGCTTCTTCGTCGCGATCGGCCATACGCCGGTCACCGACATCTTCAAGGACCAGATCACTCTGGACGCCGACGGCTATATCGTGACCAGGCCGGATTCGACCGCGACCAACATTCCAGGGGTGTTCGCCGCCGGCGACGTCAAGGACAAGATCTATCGTCAGGCGGTCACGGCCGCCGGCATGGGATGCATGGCGGCTCTCGAAGCCGAGAAATTCATCGCGGCTCATGAGTCTCACGGGCACCAGGCCCTCGAGGCGAAGGGCAAGACGGCGCTGCGCGCTGCCGAGTGAATGCGCGCGCGGGGTTGGGAAGCGGGAGGCGTCGGACCGGGGGGTTTTCCGATTTAGCCCGTGCAACTGACGCCAGTTTCGACAGGGGACGGGAATGGATTGGGACAAGCTGCGGGTCTTTCATGCGGTCGCGGAGGCTGGCAGCTTCACCCATGCGGGTGATGCGCTGAACCTCAGCCAGTCGGCGGTCAGCCGGCAGATCAGCGGGCTGGAAGAAAGCCTGCAGGTTCCGTTGTTTCATCGGCACGCGCGCGGCCTGATCCTGACCGAGCAGGGCGAGCTGCTGTACCGCACGGCGCGCGACGTGTTCGCGAAGCTGTCGATGACCGAAGCCATGCTGTCGGAAAGCAAGGACCGGCCCAAGGGTCCGCTCAAGGTGACGACGACGGTCGCCTTCGGTTCGGCCTGGTTGACGCCGCGCATCCGCGAATTCCTGGAGCTCTACCCGGAAATCACCTTGAGCCTGCTGGTCGACGACGGCGAGCTCGATCTGTCGATGCGCGAGGCGGACGTCGCGATCCGCATGGCGCCGCCGCGCCAGCCCGACTTGGTGCAGCGGCACCTGATGACCGTGCGCTCGCACGCCTACGCATCGCCGGACTATCTGAAGAAGCACGGCACGCCGACCCGGCCGGAAGACCTGGACGAGCATCGCGTCGTGATCTACGGCGACGATTCGCGCCCGCCGACGCCCAGCATCAACTGGCTGTCGGAAGTGGGCGCCAAGCCCGGGGCGGAACGCCGGCCGATCCTCAAGGTCAACAACATCTACGGCATCTACCGCGCCGTGCAGAGCGGCCTCGGCATCGGCTCCCTGCCCAATTACATGGGCCAGGAGACGAGCGACCTCATCCGCGTGCTGCCGGAACTGTCGGGACCGACGGTCGAGGCCTATTTCGTCTATCCGGAAGAGCTGCGCCCGTCGAAGCGGATCGCCGTATTCCGCGACTTCCTGATCCGCAAGGTCCAGGAATCCCGCCTGACCTGACGGAATAGCGATGGCCTGATCCATGAAACGCCCGCCCCCTCCGGCGGGTGTTTTCATGTTTGTGGCAAGAGTTCGTCATGAAAGCGTCAAATAACCATCAGGGCGATGCGTTATCCGCAGGGGTGACTTGCCCAATTTAAGGGTGGTTTCCGTAAGCAGACTGCCCAATTATTGCACTGCGGGAACGGCGCGGCGCGACACCAACGCGACACACTTCCCAAGGATTTCGCCGATGGCTCCGGTCGTCGGCACCGAGTTCCCAGGCCCAGCGCTTGGGAAAAGGGTCTTCGGATCCTACGTCTCCCAGACGTGAAGCCTCCCTGTTGACTTACGCCCGGAACCCTAGGGTTTCCGGGCGTATTTTTTTATGCCCGCGTCGACGCTCATTCCCGGTGCCTATCGTCACCCACTTGCGACCACAACCGAAGAATGCGAAACGATCCAGGGACATCACCGCAATTCGTGGATCGAAGCAAACTAGAGGTATCGAATGTCGCAAACTCCGCCGGACGGCCTACCGTGCTATCGCCTGATCACGGGCAAGGATGACGCTGCCTTCTGCCGCCGGATCTCTGAGTTGTTGGCACTGGGGTATGAACTGCACGGCTCCCCGGCCGCCACTTTCAATGGCGACCATGTCATCGTGGCCCAAGCGGTGCTCTGGCCCAAAGCCGGCGGTAACTGAAATCTTTCCGGAGCGCCGCCCGAACGCGCCCCGCGCGCGACGGCCTTTCGATAAAGCGGAAAGGTCATCCTGTCGCGGCTGAAATGTCGAGAAATCTGACACCTCAAATAACACTCGTAAAAAAGTCACCCCCATCACAACAGCTTGGTTAAAGGCGCGATATTTGCTTAACAGATTGTTAATTCATCTGTTTGAGGGAAACATCATGGGTTTCGTCAGGAAGCGGGCTTTCAGTGCGCTGTCTGTCGCGAGCCTCGGCATGCTCGCCGCGTCCAATGCTCACGCTGAATACATCGGCTATGTCTATCAAGACGGCACCAATGTCGTGGCGAGTGGTTCCGGCTCCCTCAACACATCCAGCCTGACTTTTACAGTACAAACGGCCGGCGCCACGACATCCGTCTATACTTCGATAGGATTTCAGACATTCGGCGACGTCTATCATGGCATCAATGTCTACGGGGGGTTTACCGGCCCGACGTCCTTCGGCACCGGCGGCCCGAAGCAGGCGGACAGCTATACGGGGTTCGGCACCGACATTCTGGCGGCGAACAACGAGATCGTCGTGGCACTGGGCTACGTTTCCGGCGAGCAGATTGCGGGCACGGCGGCTTTCGACAACACGACATTGTCCGCTCTCGGCTTCAACAACGGCACCTCCACCTGGACTTGGGGACGCGGCGACGGTGCGGACAGCATGGTTATAGAGGTCGGCACCGCACCTCCGGCCAGCGTCCCCGAACCCGCAAGCCTGGCCCTCCTCGGCGCCGGCTTCGCCGGCCTCGGTCTGTTGCGCAGGCGCCGCAAGACTGCATGACACGTCGCGGTCAGGGCATCGCTAGGCTATGATGCGGAATCGAATCTGCTCGCGAGCGAAGCGATGTCGACATTTCTCTATGACCTCAGCGTGCCGACCTTCCTGCAGACGATACGGTCCATCGGCGGCTTCCTTGGGCGTGCGGCTACGCATTTCGCAGACACGGGTGTCGATCCCGATAGCGTCGTGAACACCCGCCTCTTCGACGACATGGCCCCCTTCCATTTCCAGATCGAAGCGGCATGGCATCACTCCGTGTGGAGGGTCGAGGCTCTGAGGACCGGCACGTTCACCCCTCCCGCCCTGGTTGGACCTGCCCGCTTCGCCGACCTGCAGGCCATGATCGGCAAAGCGGAAATGGCGCTGGAGGCGTTCACTCCCAACGAAATTAACGGGTACGCAGGCAGGCACCTGGACCTTCAGATCGGCCCGCGGAGGCTTGCCTTCACGTCGGAGAGCTTCATCCTCTCCTTCTCACTGCCAAACTTCCATTTCCACGCGGTCACCGCTTACGACATCCTGCGCTCGCGCGGCGTGCCGCTCGGTAAGCGTGACTACGAGGGTCGGCTGCGCACCAGACCACCCTGAGATGGAAATCGGCCTCCGACGACGGTTCACGACCCGGCGTCACGGTCCGGATGCATCGCCCCCGCGACCGGCAGGATCGTGCGGGTGACATAATCGGCGCCCCCGAGCGTCACCAGCACCAGGATCCAGCACAGGCCGCTGATCGCGAAGATCGCGGCCAGCCGGGGCGCCGACGCGAGGCGCATGCAGGTGAGCGCGATCATGGCCGCCATGGCGAAGGCGACGATCAGGGCCGCCGGCATGGCCGCGGGTCCCAGCGGCAGATAGGCGAGCCCGAGCGTCGCGGCCAGCAGGGCCAGGAGCAGCAGCCAGCGCAGGGCGAGCGCTTTCATCCGCCTCTCCCGACCAGGTAGATCAGCGGATAGAGAAACAGCCAGACGATGTCGACGAAGCTCCAATAGAGCCCGACGACCTCGGCCGGCGTATGGTAGCGGGCCGAGAAATCCCCCCGTCGCGTGCGCCTGACGATATAGGCGACGAGCCCGATGCCGATGGCCAGATGGACCAGATGAATGCCGGTGGCGCTGTAATAGAACAGGTAGAAGATCTGGGCACCCGGCGTTTCGGCCAGCGCGAACCCGGCGCCGGGCACCAGATGCTCGTGGAAATCCTCGACATACTCGACCGCCTTCAGCCCAATGAAAGCCAGCCCGAGCGCCATGGTCGCGAGGCAGGCCCAGACCAGGCGCCGCATGTCGCCGACCCGGGCGAGCAGCAGGCCCGCCGTCAGGGTGAAGCTGCTGGTCAGCAGGATGGCCGTGTTGATCGTGCCGATCAGCACGTTGGCATGGCGCACCGCCGCCACGAACCCGGCCGGATACCACAGGCGATAGACCATGTAGGCGAACAACAGCGCGCCGAAGAACAGGATTTCCGTTGCCAAAAACAGCCACATGCCGACGAGGGCGGTGTCGGACTGGTGCCGCAGGTCCTCGTACTGCATGCCGACGGCAGGATGGCCCGCGCGGATCTCAGCCATGCTGCTGTGCGACCTCCGGCGGGGGATAGTTGTATGCCTCCTCGGTCACGGTCGGGATCTCGGCGAAATTCTCGGTCGGCGGCGGCGAGGGCGTGCGCCACTCCAGCCCGGTCGCCCGCCACGGGTTGGCCGGCGCCCGTTCCCCCCAGACCAGCGACCAGGTGAGATAGCCCAGCGGCAGCAGATAGGCCGCGGCCAGGATCGTGCTGCCGGCGGTCGACAGGATGTTCAGGATCTGGAATTCCGGCGCATAGGAATGATAGCGCCGCGGCATGCCCAGGTAGCCGAGGATGAATTGCGGAAAGAAGGTCAGGTTGAAGCCGAAGAAGATCAGGATCGCCGCGACCCGGCCCCACATCTCCGGATAGATCCGGCCGGTGATCTTGGGCCACCAGTAATGCAGCCCGCCGAAGAAGGCCGAGACCATGCCGCCCACCATGATGTAGTGGAAATGGGCGACGATGAAATAGGTCTGGGTCACATGGACGTCGACCACCAGCGACGCCAGGAACAGGCCGGTCAGCCCGCCGATGGTGAAGAGGCCGATGAAACCCAGCGCATATAGCATCGGGGCGTCGAACCGGATCGTGCCCTTGTGCAGCGTGCCCAGCCAGTTGAACACCTTGATCGCCGAAGGCACGGCGACGAGGTAGGACAGGATCGAGAACACCAGGCTGGCATAGAGCGACTGGCCGGCCACGAACATGTGGTGCCCCCAGACGAAGAAGCCGATGACCGCGATCGCGATCGAGGCCCAGGCGATGAACTTGTAGCCGAACACCTTCTTGCGGGCGAAGGTCGTCACGATCTCGCTGACCACGCCCATGCCCGGCAGGATCATGATGTAGACCGCCGGGTGCGAGTAGAACCAGAACAGGTGCTGGAACAGCAGCGGGTCGCCGCCCAGCGCCGGATCGAAGATACCGATGCCGAACAGCCGTTCCAGGCTCAACAGGATCAGGGTCATGGCCAGCACCGGCGTCGCCAGCACCATGATCACGCTGGTCGCGTAGAGCGACCAGAGGAACAGCGGCATGCGAAACCAGGTCATGCCGGGCGCGCGCAGCCGATGGATCGTGATCATGAAGTTGAGCCCGGTCGCGATCGACGAGAAGCCGGAGATGAAGATACCGACCACGGCCGCCACGACATGGCCCTTGGCATAGCTGGTCGAGAGCGGCGTATAGAGCGTCCAGCCGGTATCGACGCCGCCGAAGAACAGCGCATAGAGCGCCACCAGCCCGCCGATCATGAACAGGTACCAGCTGAACAGGTTGAGCCGCGGAAAGGCCAGGTCGCGCGCGCCGATCATCAGCGGCACGATGAAATTGCCCAAGGTGACCGGCACGGCCGGTACGAGGAAGAACCACACCATGATGATGCCGTGCATGGTGAACAGGCGGTTGTAGGTCTCGGCCGAGACCAGCGCCCCTTCGGGCGTCAGCAGGTTGAACCGGATCAGCGCCGCCGCCGCCCCGCCCAGGAAGAAGAAGCCGGTGATCGACGCCAGGTACAACAGGCCGATCCGCTTGTGGTCGTGGGTCAGCAGCCAGGACCGGATCGTCCAGCCGTCGGTCAGGTAGTTTACCGGTTCGGCCACCAGGCGTTCGGCGCTCATGGCTGCTCCTTGGCGGGTGCGCGCGATTTCAGGTAGGCGATCAGTTCGAACAGATCCTCTTCGCCGATCTGTCCGGCATAGGACGGCATCAGCGGCGCGAAGCCCGCGACCCGCTCGCCGTCCGGCTGGATGATCGCGTCACGCAGATAGCGATCGTCGGCCGTCACCATCCGGCCATCCTCGAGCGGCACCGGGCTGCCGTAGAGCCCGTCGAGCACCGGCGCCTTGGCGGTGCTGCCGCCCTCGTGGCAACCGGAACAGCCATAGCGGCGGAACAGCTCGGCCCCGGCGGCCGCCAGCGTCTCGGCCGGCGCCTCGGCGTCGAGCCAATGCTGATAGTCCGGCTGAGTCATGACATCGACCTCCCCGATCATGGCGGCATGGTCGGTGCCGCAGAACTGGGTGCAAAACAGGTGGAAATCGCCGGTCCGGGTCGCCTGGAACCACAGGGTCTCGTAGCGCCCGGGCAGCACGTCGTGCTTGACGCGAAATGCCGGGATCGCGAAATCGTGGATGACGTCCTCCGACGTCATGATCAGCTCGATCGGCGTATCGACCGGAATATGCAGCGCGTTGATCTCGCGCTGGCCGGCTGGATGCTCGATCTTCCACATCCATTGCTTGCCGACGACGTTGAGCTTGAGCGCGCCGCCTGGTGGCTGGTAGAGCCGGACATAGAGGTCGGCGCCCCAGACGAACAGGCCCAGAAACACCAGCAGGGTGGCACTGGTCCAGGCGATCTCGAAGACCCAGCTCTTCTCGGCCAGCGATCCCCGGTCGATCGGGCTGCCGGCGCGGTAGCGCACCACATAGAGCGCCATCAGGCCGAACACGAGCGCCATGACCGCGGTGCTGATGGCGAGCAGCGCCCAGAACAGGTGATCGACCTCGATGCCGCTCG
The DNA here is from genome assembly GCF_035943795.1 of Aliidongia sp. NCBI lineage: Bacteria > Pseudomonadati > Pseudomonadota > Alphaproteobacteria > Rhodospirillales > Dongiaceae > Aliidongia > Aliidongia sp. The sequence goes on from NZ_DASZBY010000009.1 coordinate 22,023, forward strand.
AACTGGCGGCGGGCACGAACCAGCCGCTCATCGCGCCCTGCCCTCGCGCCGGAACGCCAGATAGAGCACGCCGCCGATCGTCGCCACGGTCAGCACGGCCGCCAGGCGCAACAGGTTTAGGATCGCCAGGCTGTAGCGGCCGGTCGTGGGGTCGTAGTGCCAGCAGGTCAGCAGGATCGCCCGGGTCATCGTCGCGACCGCACCGGTCGAGGCATCAAGCAACCCCAGCTTCAGGTCGTTCGCCCGATAACCTACGCCCAGCAGATAGCGCGCGACCCGTCCGTCGGGCGTCACCACGACCACGCCGGCCGGATGGATGAACTGCTTGAAGGACGGATCGAATCGGGCGCGATAGCCCACGGCCTGCTCCAGGCTCGCCAGCGCCGTTTCGGAGCCGGTCAGGAAATGCCAGCCTTCGGCGGCACCCGGGGTCGGGAACTCCATCAGATGCTGGTTCTTCGCCGCGGAGGCATCGGCCGGGGTCTCGGACGGATCGATGCTGACGGCGAGCAGATCATAGTCCTGCCCCGGCACCACGCCCGTCGCCTGGAGCCCGGTCAGCAGATCGCCCAGCACCACGCCGCACAGGTTCGGGCAATGGAAATAGACCAGCGCCAGCAGGGTCGGCCGACCGCGGATGAAATCGCCCAGGCGCACCGGCTCGCCGGCCTCGTCGGCGAGCCTCAGATCGAGCGGCAAGGTCGCACCCGGCTTCTGGTCGTAGGCGATGCCCAGCACGTCGCTCGGATCGGTCGAGGCGAGCGCCGGGCGGGCCAGCAGCAACGCCAGCAGGAGGAGCAGAACCGGCCTCATCGCGGCGCTCCGCCCGCGGGCCATCCGGGAATTCCATCGGCCGCGAGCCTGGCCATCGCGGCCCGGATCGGCACATGCACCACGCCATGGACCCGGTCGACCCAGCCGTAGCCGTCGAGCGCCTTCGCCTCTTCGGCGCGGAACGCCGCCATGTCCCTGGGCGGGCTGGTCTGCAGTTGCGGGTCGGCGAAGACGGGCAGCGGCCCGCCCAGCGAATGGTCCTTGAGCGTCCCGGGAAAGATCCACAACACGGCCAGCAGCGCGAAACCCAGCATGGCCAGCGTGGCGCCGCCCAGGATCAGGACGACGCGCGGCTCCATGTCGCTCGCCTCGCGGCGGGCCGGCGGCAGGACGGGCTCAGACATCGCGCAGCACCTCCCGCGCCTGGCCCATCCGATGGGCGAGCCAGCCCAGCGACAGGCCGGCGAACCCGATCATCGCCGCGAGGTCGATCCACCCGAAGCCGCCGCCGAGCGAGGGCAGCACCAGCCACCAGGCGCGCAACACCTCGACACCGATCAGCAGGGCCGCCGTTCCGGCGACGATACCCCGGCGCCGCTGGGCCGCCGCGGTCAGCAGCAGGAAGAAGGGGAGCAGGAAATGTCCGATCGCGATCAGGCCCGCGACCCAGCCCCATAGGCCTTGGCTGCGGCGCAGGTACCACGGGATCTCCGACGTCAGGTCGGACTGCCACACGATCAGGAACTGCATGAAATCGAGATAGGCCCAGAACACCACCAGGCCGATCAGCAGCCGGCCGAGGTCGGACCATTCGCCAGGGGTCGGGCGTGTCAGGAGTGCTGTCGCCAGCACGGCGATACTCAACCCCAGCAGCCCCTCGCCCGCCATGGTCAGCAGGCCATAGACGCTGGAATTGAACTGCGGATCGAGCGCCATGGTGGTGTCGATGGCGGCAAAGGTCACCGTGAAGGCGAGTAGCGCCAGACCTGGCGGCGCCAGCCGCCGCAGGGAAGCCTCGGCCGTAGCCCCGCGCAAGACGCGCAACGTCAACGCGCCCAGGCCGCACCAGAGGGTCAGATAGACCACGGCCCGGACCGCGAAGAACGGCGCGTTCAGATAGAAGCCCTTGCCGGCCGGCGCCGCATGGGTCAGCCAGGGATAGAGCCGTGCGGCCGTGAACAAGAGCGGCAGCGCCAGCGGCACGATCAGGAACAGCGCCGTCACGCCGGCGATCAGCGCCGGCCGCAGCACATCGCCCCAGCGCCCGCCGGTCAGGCTGTGGATCAGCAGCAAAGCCAGCGAGCCGAGCGGCCAACCGATGAACCAGCTGAATGCCGCGAGCCAGGCGCCGGCGAACGCGCCAGGCGCGATCGTCCAGCCCGCAAGCGCGGCCCCGAGACCCAGCGCACCGAGGACGAATGCAAGGAACCTGGCTGGGGACAGCGTCATTCGAGCGCGCCCCGGGCATCGGGCGGCACGTCGGCCATCGCGGCGTTCCGGCTCGCCTGCAGCGCCTTGACGTAGGCCGCGATGGCCCAGCGATCGGGCGGCCCGATGCGTCCAGCGAAGCCATACATCACGCCATGCCCCCCGGTGACGACGTCATAGAGATGTTGCGGCGACGCCTGGCGCAGCCGGTCGAGATCGAACGAGGGCGGCATCGGAAAACCGCGCTGGACGATCATGCCGTTTCCGGTGCCGGTCGCGCCGTGACAGGCGCTGCAATAGATGTCGTACCGCTCGCGCCCCCGCGTCAGCAGGGACAGGGTGACCGGCGGTGCCGCCACCGGGGCTTCCACGACGGCGACGATCCCGGCCGGCGGTGTCGCCGGGCTGCCGTCGCGCCGCGTGTAATGCTTCTCCTTGGGCTGGTTCGTCATGTCGTCGCACCCGGCGAGCCCGGCGGCCAGCACGAGCAGCAGGGCGAGCGGGCGCCTCATGCCTGCCACTCCGTGATGCGGACGACGTCGAGCGTCGCCAGCACCGGGCGCAGGCGGGCGGCATCGTCGGTCCGGATGGTCACCAGGTAGCCGTCGCGCGACCCGTTGCGAAAGATCGGCGCCGCCGTTCCTGGCACATGGAGGGCCGGCAGCCGGTTCGCGATCAGGAACCCGAAGAAGCCCGCCGCGATCGCCAGCAGCACGCCGATCTCGAAGGCGATCGGCACGAAGGCCGGCCAGGAATTGAGCGGTCGCCCGCCGATATCGATCGGGTATGAGACCGTGCTGGCATAGACCTCCATGCCGAAGCCGCCGATCACGCCGACGAGTGCCGCGATCAGGATGACCAGCGGGATCGCCGACGGCGGACCGGACAGCTTGCCGTCGAGTTCCGGGATCGCATGGGGCGTCACGGCATCGAGCGTCGCGAAGCCTTCGACCTGCAGATGGTCGACCGCGCGCACCAGCGCCGCCTCGCTGGCGAATTCGGCGATCAGCCCGATCATGGCCGCCCCCGACGCTTGGCGATCAACTCGCGCATCTCGAACATCGACAGCACCGGCAGCAGGCGCACGAACAGCAGGAACCCCGCGAAGAACAGCGCGACGGTGCCCGCCAGCGTCGCCCAGTCCCAGAAGGTCGCGTGATAGACACCCCAGGCCGACGGCAGGTTGGTGCGATGCAGGCTGGTGACGACGATCTCGTAGCGCTCCAGCCACATGCCGACGATGACGGCCAGGCTGATGGCCATGACCAGGGGCTGGCTGAGCCGCGCACGGCGCGACCAGAGCAGCTGCGGCGCCAGGATGTTGAACAGGATCGTGGTCCAATAGACCGGCGCGTAGAGGCCGAACGCGCGCTCCATGAACATGGTCACCTCGGCCGGCTCGGCGCCGTAGAACACCGAGAATGCGTCCATCGCATAGGCATAGGCGACGCACAGACTGCTGGTCAGCAGCAGCTTGCCCAGCACGTCCAGGTGGCGCTCGGTGATATAGGCCTCGAGCCGCAGCAGCCGGCGCAGAGGGATGGCCAGGAACAGCACGCTAGCGAAGCCGGACAACACGGCGCCGAACACGAAGAACGGCGGAAACTGCGTCGAGTGCCAGCCCGGCGTCTGGGCGCCCGCGAAATCCAGCCCCACGATGCTGTGCACCGAGACGACGAGCGGTGCCATGATCGCCGCCATCACGCCATAGGCGGCGCGATGATGCTTCCATTGCCGGGCGGTGCCGCGGAAGCCCAGGGCGAGCGAGCCATAGACGATCTGCCCCGTCCGGCCCGCTGCCCGGTCGCGCAGGCTCGCCAGATCCGGCAGCAGTCCCAGGTACCAGAACAGCACCGACGAGACGACATAGGCCAGGATCGCGAAGAAGTCCCATAGCAGCGGGCTGCGGAACTGCGGCCACAGCCCCATGCTGTTCGGGTACGGGAACAGCCAATAGAAGAACCAGGGCCGGCCCAGGTGCAGGATCGGGAAGATGCCGGCGCAGGCGGCCGCGAACAGGGTCATGGATTCGGCGATGCGGTTCAGCGCCGTGCGCCATTCGACCCGCATCAGGAAGAAGAACGCCGAGATGAAGGTGCCGCCGCTGGCGATGCCGATCCACCAGACGTAGTTGATGATGGCGAGGCCCCAAACCACCGGCCAGTCGATGCCCCAGATGCCGATGCCGGCATAGAACAGCCAGCCGACCGCGGCCCCCAGCAGGCCGAGCCCGCCCAGCGCCACGACGAAGCAGGGCAACCACCAGCGCAGCCGCCGGGTCAGCACGATGTCGCAGATCTCGTCGGTCATGCCGGCGGCGGTGACCTCGGGCGCCAGGATTTCCATCGTCATGCCGAGGGCTCCACGATCGCCGGGTTGGCATTGCGGACGCGACCTTCGTAAGTGACGCGCGGCTTGGTATTGAGCTCCCCCAGCAACGCGTAGGCGAGCGGGCTCGCCTTGCGCCGAGCGACGGCGCTCGCCTGGTCGCGGATGTTGCCGAAGCTGATCGCCTGGGTCGGGCAGGCGGCCTGACAGGCAGTCACGACCTCGCCGTCGCGGATCGCCCGATCCTCCTTGTCGGCGTCGATCCGCGCGGCGGCGATGCGCTGGATGCAGAAGCTGCATTTCTCCATGACGCCGCGGGCCCGGACCGAGACCTCCTGGTTGCGTGCCTGGATCGAGCGGACCTCGTCGCGCGCGAAGGCGAAATAGTTGAAGCGGCGGACCTTGTAGGGACAGTTGTTGGAGCAGAACCGCGTGCCGACGCACCGGTTGTAGACCATGACGTTGAGCCCTTCGGCATCATGCACGGTAGCGCCGACCGGGCAGACGACCTCGCACGGTGCCTCCTCGCAATGCATGCACAGCATCGGCTGCAGCAGGACCCGGGGCGCCTCGACCGAGCCTTCGAAATAGCGGTCGATGCGCAGCCAATGCATCTCGCGCTCGCGCAGCACCTCGTCCTTGCCGACGACCGGGACGTTGTTCTCGGCCTGACAGGCGATGACGCAGGCATTGCAGCCGATGCAGGCGTTGAGATCGATGCTCATGCCCCAAGCCATCGTGCCGGCGGGCTGTGGGGGATAGAGGGAGGCCTGCGGGTCGGGCGTCTGCAGGAATTGGCGATCGGCGGTGAAACCCGCAAGCGTGCCGTGGCGCACCACGCCGTCCGGCGCTGCATCGAGCGGGTTGTGATGCTCGGTCGTGGCCAGCGCGTAGGTGCCGCCGGCCTTCTCGACCGACAGCGGCCCGTCGCCGAGGGCCAGGAAATCGAACCCGGCGTTCTTGCCGACAGCGCCGACCTGGCGGCGGCCCCATCCCCGATGGGCCGTGACGCAATCCTCGGCCTGCCCCGGCTGGATCCAGACCGGCACGGTCAACGTGGCACCGCCGGCCGAGAGTTTTACCAGGTCGCCATTGCCGACGCCCAGCCGGCGGGCCAGCGCCGATGCCACCAGCAGCGGGTTGTCCCAGACCAGCTTCGTCAGCGGCCGAGGCAGCTCCTGCAACCAGGCGCTGTTGGCAAAGCGCCCGTCCCAGAGATACGGATCCGGACGCAGCAACAGCGTGATCTGCCGATCCGGCGGCGCCGGCAAGACCGTGGCGCCGGAGCGGAGTGGCGGATCGACGGGCCTGCCCGCGGTGCCCGAAACCACGCCCGACGAGAGCGCTCCGTGCCACGCGTCGTCGCTCAGTTTCGCCCAGGTCGCACGGACGATCGCATACCCGTCCGGCGCCCGGTCGCCGGCCAGCAGGGCCAGAACCTCGTGCGCGCTATGGGCGCCGAACAGCGGCTGGACCTGCGGCTGCAGGATGGTGACCGTGCCGTCATAGGCCCGGGCATCGCTCCAGGCTTCCAGCGGATGGGCTTCGGGCAGATGCCAGGTCGTAGCCTGCGCCGTCTCGTCGAGCTCGACGCCCAGCGACACGCTGAACGGCACCTGCTTCAGCGCTTCGGCGAAGGCGGGCGGCGCCGTGAATACCGGGTTCTCGCCGAGGATCAGCAGGTCCTGGATCCGGCCATCGGCCATGTCGGCGATCAGGTCTCCGAGCGAAGTCGCCTGGTCGATCGGCGCCGCCTCGACCGGTTCGATCAGGTCGAACGTCCGGCCTCGGCCACCCAGCGCCTCGTTCAAGGCATGGACCAGCGCATGGTACTCCGCCGGCTGCTGCGGCCCGATATGGATCAGCGCGCGCCCGGGATGGGCTGCCAGGTCCTGGGCGACGGCGGCCAACCAGGCCGGGGCGCCGGGCTGCGGCGAGCCCTGGCGTAGGATCGCGGCGGCGAGCGCGGTCAGTGCTTGGTGGATCTCGCGCGGTCCCGCGACGAAGCGATGATCGGCCATCACGCCGATGAGGTCGGGTGTGCTCTCGACCGCATAGACCCGGCTCATCGGCCCGGCGACGGGATTGCGCCGACCCGCGACGTCACGCGCATGGCGCAGGTGGCCGGGGGCGGTGCTCAACAGGTCGCTGTCGATCGCCAGGATCACGTCGGCCCGGTCGAGCCGGTAGACCGCTTCGACCGGACGGCCATAGGCCAGGCGCGCGCCCAGACGCACCGCGTCGCGCGACACGGCCTGGCATTGATGCCAGCGCATAAGGGGATATCGACCCTGCAGTGCTGCCAGCTGGGCCACCAAGGTCGGCGAAGTCACAGTGCCGGTCAGAATGCGCAGGCCGTCGCCCTTGCGCTGGTCGATCGCCGTGCGGCGCCGCTCGAATGCCTCCCGGAACGATGCCCAGCCAGCCTGCTGGTTGCCGTGGGACACGCCGTGGGACCGGTCGGGATCATAGAGGCTGAGGATCCTGGCCTGGGCGATCGGATCGACCGCGCCCAGGCTGGCCGGATGCGCCGGATTGCCCACGACCTGCATCGGCCGCCCCGCCTGATGGCGCACGCGGATGCCCGTCGCATAGCCATCCAGCACCGAGGCGGTGGCATATTCGTTCTCGATCCCCGGCACGATGCCGGGTGGCGCCTTGATGCCCGGAATGATCCGGCCCTTGGGATCGCCCGGATCGCAGCCGCCGAGGCCGAGCGCCAGGCTCGCTCCCATCAGCTTCAGTACCTGGCGGCGGTCCGGTCCCTCGGCCAGCACACGGGCGAGGCCGGGAAATTCCGCGGCGACGCGTGCGATGAAGGCTGGATCGCCCTCATGCTCGGCCAGGCTGCGCCAGGTCGGCGTGCGGGCGCTCATCGGTGGCAGATCGAGCAATCGGTCAGGCCGCGCCCGCCGATGTGATATTGCGCCATCAGCGCGTCGGGCGGCGGCGTCGCCGCCGTACGGTGCCAATCGGTATCGAACAGCGCTTCCTTCGGCCGCAGGTTGGGGCCGGGGTCGCGATGGCAATTCACGCAGAATTGCATCTCGAACGTCTGGGCCTTTTCAGTCAGCGCCATCTTGCCGACGTTGCCATGGCAGCTCTGGCACCCGACGCCCTTGGCGATATGGATGCTGTGATTGAAATAGACGTAGTCGGGCAGCGCGTTGACCCGGTTCCACACGATCGGCTGATGCCTGGCGAAGCTGGCGCGCACCGGTTCCAGCAGCTTGGCGCTGGTCCAGATCTGCGAATGGCAGGTCATGCAGGTTTCGGTCGCCGGCATGCCCGCGGTGGCCGACAGCTCGACGCTGGTATGGCAGAATCGGCAATCGAGCCCGAGGCCGGACACATGGTGCTCATGGCTGAACGGCACGGGCTGGTCCAGGACCCAGCCGACTGCGGAGGCATAGTCGGTGCGCGGTGCGAAGAACCACCAGCCCAATCCCGCCAACAGCACCTCCAGGAATACCAGCAGGGCCGCCTTCGCGATCAGGTTGGCGCTCGGCTCGAACACGCCCGCCATCGATAGCCACCCCTACCCCCTTGCCCACCGGCAGAGGCGGGTCGTGCGTTTCACTAACCGGCGAAACGCCTTGGGGGTTCCGGCCGCTGGATCAGTCGGCGACCTGAAGCACGATCTTGCCGCGCGGATGGCCGGTCGCCTGGTATTCCTGGGCGCGCCGCGCCTGGTCGAGATCGAAGATCGTGTCGACCGCGACCTCCACCTTGCCGTCGTCGATCAGGCGGCCGATCTCGGTCAGCTGTCGTCCGTCGGGCTGGGTCATGTAGCGGGCGGTGCGAACCTGCAGCTCCGCCGCCCGCTCCTTCGACGGCTCGGTCAGGGTCGAGATCAGCGCGCCGCCCCGCTTGAGGGCCGACCAGCTGCGCTCCTGCGTCTCGCCACCGATCAGGTCGAGGATCAGATCGAACGGGCCGGCGCTCTCGAAACGCTCCTTCTGATAATCGATCGCCCGTTCCGCCCCCAGTTCACGCACGAAGGCGAGATCGGCCTCCGATGCGGTCGCCGACACGTGGGCACCCACCGCGCGGGCGAACTGGATGGCGAAATGGCCGACGCCACCGCTGCCGCCATGGATCAGCACCTTCTGGCCGGCCTTCAGGTGGCCGTGATTGAACAGACCCTGCCAGGCGGTCAGCGCCGCGAGCGGCACGGCCGCCGCCTCGGTCGGCCCGAGCTTACGGGGCGGATGGGCGGCCTCGCTCTCGGCGACCAGGGCATATTCGGCATAGCCGCCATGGAACAGGCCCAGCATGGCGTACACATGGTCGCCGACCGCGAAACTGTCGACGCCTTCGCCCAGCGCTTCCACCTCGCCATAGATGTCGCGCCCCGGCGTGATCGGCAGCTTTTCAGCCGGGATCGGTGGGAATTTACCTTCGCGGGTCTTGAAGTCGACCGGGTTGACGCTGGCGGCCTGGACGCGGACCAGCAGTTCGCCCCGGCCCGGAACCGGCCGCTCGATGGTCTCGAGTTCCAGCTGCTCGACGCCGCCGAACCCGTGAATGCGGATCGCTTTCATGGTCGCCATGCGATTCTCCTGAATGATCAACGAGGATAGTCCAGAGGCGCCAGCCGCCGGCAGGGCATCTTTTGGCCATGCCGGTCCACGGCGGCGCCGGTAACGGCGCGCCCCTCATGAGACAATGCGCGACAACGCTCCCGGTTCCCCCCGCGGCGAAGGCGGCAAGGCCCCGCGCAGCGAAGCACGGGGCCTCGGGGCCTCATCGGTCGGACATCAGGATGGCGATCAACCGATCGAGGGCTTCCCGTTTGAGGGTGCTATCGGCACCCGCCTTTTTTGCCGGCCTCCGATGCTTTCTCGCGATCGTCGGCGACGTTGCCACTTGGCTTTCCGCTGCCCTGCTGGGGCGAGGACGGCTGGTGGCTGCTGGCTTGGCTATGGCCGCCATGGCTGTGCTCCCCGCCTTTCCTGCCGGCTTCGGAGGCACGTTGCGGATCATCGGCGAATTTGCCGCTGCCGCCGCGGTTCGTACCGGAGCCTTTGCTGATTGCTTGCCATTTCGATCTCTCCTTTTCGGGATGGACGATCCGGTCGCAAGCGATGACCGGATCCCGGACTCAAGGATTGGGATCCGAGATCCGTTCCACCATATTTCACCGTTCAACAAATTGACTGTATAAGAAGAAATACAGACGAATCCGTATCGCAAATATTGTTGATACTTCCGTGTATTCAACCAGAATACGAATCACGCAACCAAATGAATGCCGGCCGGTTCGATGAGAGATATCAAGCGCGGGGGAATCCATGTCTTTGTCCTACGCCCGAACCGACATTCTCGAGATCGTCTATGAAGCCGGCGGTCCGGTCGACGGGCTGCCGGTCATGCTGTTGCACGGCTGGCCTGATGCGCCGCGCGCCTGGAACGGCATTCTGCCGGATCTGCACAAGGCAGGCTTCCGCACCATCGTGCCGTTCCTGCGCGGCAGCGGGCCGACGCGGTTTCTATCGGGCGAAACGGTGCGGTTCGGCCATGGCGTGGCCTTGGCCCAAGACGCGATCGACCTGGCCGACCGGCTGGGCATCGACCGGTTCGCCGTGATCGGCCACGACTGGGGTGCCCGCGCCGCCTATACTCTGGCGGCGCTGTTTTCCGATCGGATCAGCCGCATCGCGGCACTGGCCCTGGCGTTTCAGCCACGCGGCGCGTTCGGCCTGCCGCAATTTCCCCAGGCGCGCCGGTTCTGGTACCAGTGGTTCATGGCGCTCGATCAGGGTGCGGCGGCGGTGCGGGCCGATCCGAAAGGCTTTGCACGTATCCAATGGGACACCTGGAGCCCGCCGGGCTGGTTCGACGAAGCGGAATTCGCCGCCACGGCCGAAAGCTTCGAGAACCCCGATTGGGTCGCGATCACGCTGAACGCCTATCGGGCCCGCTGGCGGCCGGAGGCGACCGACCTTCGCTATGCCGGCCTGCTGCGCCGGCTGGCGACGATCGAGCGCCTGTCGACGCCGACCCTGATGATCCAGGGCGGCGCCGACTGCTGCGACGAGCCAGCCTCGTCGGAGGGTTGGGAACCGTGTTTCGAGGGCGGCTACAAGCGGCTGGTACTCGACGGCGTCGGGCATTTTCCGCAGCGCGAGGCACCGGGCGCTGTCGCCGCCGCAGTGCTCGCCCATCTGATGGTCAACTAGCCCGCTAAGTCGACAGCCCCTCGATCAGCTTGTCCGGGCGGATCGGCAGGTCGCGGATGCGCTGGCCGGTCGCGTGATAGACCGCATTGGCGATGGCCGCCGCCGTGCCGACCATCGGCAATTCGCCGATGCCCTTGGCGCCGAGCGGGTTCACCTCGTCGTCCTGCTCGGCCACCATGATCACCTCGATCTCCGGCACGTCGAGATGCACCGGCACGAGATAGTCGGCGATGGTGGCATTGGTCACCCGGCCGGACCGGGCATCGATCTCGGTCGCCTCGGTCAGTGCCATGCCCACGCCGAACACGATGCCGCCGATCATCTGGCTGCGCGCGGTCTTGGCATTCATGATCCGGCCGGCGGCGAATGCGCCGACATGGCGGCGCACCCGTACCTCGCCCAGGTCCGGGTCGACGCTGACCTCCACGAACTGCGCGCCGAAGGAATGCATGGAGAATTGCTTCTTCTCTTCCCCCGGCTTGGTCGAGCCGGCGCCGTCGAGCGAGGCGCGGCCCTGGCGTCCGAGCAGCGCCTGATAGCTCTCGCCACGCGTCGTGTCCGTAGCGTGGATGATCCTGCCGTCCGCAATGTCCAGGTCCTTGACGTCGATTCCGCTGAGCGGCGAGGACGGATCCTGGCTGGCGAGTTGCAGCGCCTGGGCTCGCACGGCGAGGCAGGCCTCGCGGATCGCTGGGGCGATCGAGGCGATACTCTGCGACCCGCCGGAAACCGGCGCCTGGGGCAGGCTGGTGTCGCCCAGCTCTGCCCGGACCCGCTCGAGCGGCAGGCCCAGGTATTCGGCACCCAGCTGCGCCATCACCGTGTAGGTGCCGGTGCCGATGTCCTGCGACCCGCATTGCACGACCGCCGTCCCGTCCGCATGGAGCCGGACCTTGGCCGCGGCCTCGGACCGGTTGGCCGGATAGGTCGCCGTCGCCATGCCGAAGCCGATCAGAAGCCGACCGTCGCGCATCGAGCGCGGCTTGGCGACCCGGCGATGCCAGTCGAATGCCGCCGCCCCCTGCTCGTAGCAGGCGCGCAGGGTCTTCGACGAGAAGGGCTTGTCCTCGTGCTCGTCCCGCTCGGCGTAGTTCTTCAGTCGAAGCTCGACCGGGTCCATGCCGAGCGCCCAGGCCAGTTCGTCCATGGCGGATTCGAGCGCATAGACGCCGCTGGCCTCGCCGGGCGCGCGCATGAAGGTCGGCAGGCCTTGGTTGACCTTCGACAGACGATGGCTGACCGCGACGTTCGGGCAGGAATAGAGCATCTCGGACGCGAGCGCGACCGGCTCGCTGAACTCCCCGTAGCAGGAGTTCTGCGAGATGCCGTCGTGCAGGACGGCCGTCAGCCGCCCGTCCCGGCCGGCACCCAGCCGCACATGCTGCACCGTCTTTGGCCGGTAACCGTTCGAGGTGAACATCTGCCGGCGGGTCAGCACCAGCTTGACCGGCTTTCCGGTCATTTTCGCGGCCATGGCAGCGAGCGTGATGTGAGGCCAGCTCGATCCCTTGGTGCCGAAGCCGCCACCGACGAACGGGTTGACGACGCGCACCTGATCTTCGGCCAGGCCGAAGAAGCCGGCGACCGCCTTGCGATTGCCGAACACGGACTGGCTGGCGTTGTGCAGGAGCAATTGCCCGCCCTGCCATTCGGCCATGGTCGCGTGCGGCTCCATCGGATTGTGATGCTCGACCGGCGTACGATAGGTCTGGTCGATCTTGACGGCTGCTGCGTCGAAACTCGCCTGCGGGGTCCCGCGCGAGGAATCCGGCGGACGCATGCCGTTGCGGAAGCGCTGCGGCACGGTGGTGCCGGCCGGTGCGTCGCTCATCAGCGGCACGGCCTCATCGCGATTGTAGTGGATCTCGACCAGGACGGCCGCCTGCTGCGCGGCTTCGAACGTGTCGGCGATCACCACGGCCAGATGCTGGCCGTTGAACAGCACCTTGTCGTCCTGCAGCAGCGGAAAGCCCGGCGCCATGTCGCCCGCCTTGGCCAGGTCGAGCCGGGGTGCGTTCTCGTGGGTCATGATCTCGACCACGCCCGGCACGCGGCGCGCCCTGGCGGTATCGATGCTGGCGACTCCCCCGGCCGCGATCGTGCTCTGCACAAGGGCCGCGTAGAGCACCTGTCCCTGGTCGGGCTGGAATTCCGCGGCATAGCGGGCGCCGCCCGTGACCTTCAGCCGGCCATCGACCCGGTTGGCTGTGGTGATCGGGGTCATGTCTGGCCTCCCGCCTGTTCGAGCGCGCAGGCCACAGTGTTCTGCAACAGCCGTACCTTGAACCGATTTTCCGTGAGCGGCGATGCTTCGGCCGTCGACAGCTGGCCCGCGCGGGCCCAGGTGTCGGCCGTGGCCGGGGCGCCGACCAGTGCCTGCTCGACCGCCGGGAGGCGCCAGGGCTTGGTGCCGACGCCGCCGGCAGCGACCCGGGCGGCGCGGATGGTGCCGCCCTGGATGTCGAGCGCAACGGCGGCAGAGGTCAGCGCAAATTCGAACGACGCGCGGTCACGGACCTTGAGATAGTGGGACCGCCGGGTCCAGGCGCCTGCCGGCACCGTGACAGCCAGGATCAGCTCGCCCGGATGCAGCATGGTCTCGATGTCCGGATGGTCGCTCGGCACGAGATGCAGTTCCGTCACCTTGAGGTCCCGCTCGCCGTTCGGGCCGTGCAGATGGACCGTCGCGTCGAGCGCGGCCAGCGCCACGGCTAGGTCGGAGGCGTGGGTCGCGATGCAGTGGCGGCTGCCGCCGAAGATCGCGTGGGTTCGGTGATTGCCCTCGATCGCGGCACAGCCGGTGCCCGGCGCCCGCTTGTTGCAAGGCGAGGCCGTGTCGCGGAAATAGGTGCAGCGCGTCCGCTGCAACAGGTTGCCGCCGATCGTGCCCAGATTGCGGATCTGCGGGGCGGCGCTGGCCAGCAGCGCTTCGGAAATGACCGGATAGTCGCGCAGGACCGCCGGATGGTCGGCAACCTCGCCCATGCGTGCCATGGCGCCGAGGCGCAAGCCCTGGGCCGTGACCAAGATGCCGCCGAGATCGAGCCCTTCCAGGTCGATGAGCGCGCTCGGCCGGCGCACGTCGTCCTTCAGCAGTTGCATCAGGTCGGTTCCGCCGGCGATGTAGTCGGCACCGGGCGCGCGGCCGCGCGCGATGGTGTCGGTGATGCCGCGGCCTTGTTCCAGCGTGAAGGGCTGCATGTTCATGCCCTCCCGCTGGCTTGGCGGATTGCGGTCACGATGTTCGGATAGGCGCCACAGCGACAGATGTTGCCGCTCATCCATTCGCGGATGGAGCGTTCGTCCGTCGGTCGTCCTTCGTTCAGCAGGCCGGCCGCCGACATGATCTGGCCGGGCGTACAATAGCCGCATTGGAAGCCGTCATGCTCGATGAAGGCGGCCTGCAGGGGGTGCAGTTCCTCGCCATTGGCCAAGCCCTCGATGGTCTGCACCTCGCGATGGTCGAGCCGCGCCGCCAACAGCAGGCAGGCGTTCACCCGCTTGCCGTCGAGCAGCACGGTGCAGGCACCGCACGCGCCCATGTCGCAGCCCTTCTTGGTGCCGGTCAGGTGCAAGTGCTCGCGCAGCAGGTCCAGCAGGGTCGTGCGCGGGTCGATGCGGAGTTGCTGGTCCGTGCCGTTCAGCCGGATCGTCACCTGATGGAGTTCCGGCTTTCGGTCCGCGACGGGCGGTGGGGCGGCCAGCGCGTCTCCCAGGCTGGCCTGGCCGGCGACGGCAACCGCCCCGCCCGTGGCTGCCGTGTCGCGCAGGAACTCGCGGCGCGTCAAATTGCGGATCGTCATGCCGATCTCCCATGGTCCCGAAGCGGGTTCGGCATTCAACCCGTCAGACCGCGCCCGGTTCACCGGTGCGACGCATTGGCCCGGTCAGTCGGTCCGTTCGGCGAGATCCCGGCGTGCGTGGCCGACGTCGCTGCCCGTCACGGCGGGCGCGGCATTGCCCCAGGCGTTGCGCACATAGGTCGCGACGGCCGCGACCTGGTCGTCGCTCAGCAGCCAGGCAAAGGACGGCATCGCCGGAGCGGTCGGGGCCGTCTCGGTCGCGACGCTGCGGGTACCGCGCAGCACGACATGCAGCAGCGACGCCGGGTCGCTCGACTGGACGCCGGACGCGCCCGCCAGGGCCGGGAACAGCCCCGGCACGCCGGTGCCCGTCGATGCGTGACAGGCCGAGCATTCGTCGGCATAGATCGCGGCACCCGCCGTCATGACAGTGTCGGACGGCGCTGCAGGAGCCGGCTGGTCCTGGCCCGGCTGGTCCTTCAGATAGACGGCGACGGCCTGCAGGTCGGCGTCCGCCATTTTCGAGCTCGACAGCGCCACTTCCTCCGCCATCGGACCCGAGGCCGCGGCCCCTGCGGTGTGACCGCTCTTCAGATAGGCAACGATCTCCCCGGTCGTCCAATGGCCGAGGCCGCTGCGCGCGTCGTTGGTAATGTTGGGTGCGAACCAGCCTTGCAGCGCATAGCCCTGGAGATGGCTGGCCGACTTGTCGCCGCCCAGGAAATTCTTCGGCGTATGGCAGGCGCCGCAATGCATCGGCCCTTCAACCAGATAGGCGCCGCGATTCCACTCCTCGCTCTTGCCCGCCACCGGCTGGAAGGCGCCAGGCGTGAAATAGAGCGCGTCCCAGGCGGCCATGCCGAGGCGGATACTGAACGGAAACGGCAGCTGGTTGGCGACCACCGGATGATGCGCCGGCGGCACCGAATTCAGATAGGCGCGGATGGTCAACGCATCGTCTCGGCTGAGCTTCGTCATGGAGGGATAGGGCATGGCCGGATAGAGATGGGCCCCGCCGCGCCCGGTGCCTCTGGTCAGCGCACCGACGAACTCGTCGTCGGTCCAGGCGCCGATGCCCGTCTCGCGGTCGGGCGTGATGTTGGGTGCCAGCAGCGTGCCGAACGGCGTCTCGATCGGGCGGCCGCCGGCGAACTGCTGGCTGCTGCCCTGCTGGGTGTGGCAGGCGGCACAGTCGCCGACGATGGTCAGGTAGCGGCCGCGATCGGTCCGGCCGAAATCCTGCGGACCCTCGGCAGCCTCGGTCGCGCGGCAACCGGCGAGCGCCAGAACCGCCAGGACGAGCCGCAGGGCGGTCGGGCTACGCATCGATCGGTCGCCCGGGATTCTTCAGGTATTTCTCGCGGATCGCCTTCGCCGACCAATAGGCCAATGCTGCGACCGTGCCGGTCGGATTGTACCCGGCATTCTGTGGAAAGGCCGAGGCGCCCTGGACGAACAGGTTCGGCACGTCCCAGCTCTGCAGGTATCGATTGAGCGCGCTATTGCCCGGATCGGTGCCCATGATCGCGCCGCCGCACAGGTGCGAGGTCTGGTATTTGGTGATGTCGTAGGGGCCTTTGCGCGGCTGCTTGGCGACCTGGTTCGCCCCCATCGCCTGGATGATCTCGGCATATTTGTCGGTGAGGAACGCGCTCATCCTGAGCTCGTTGTCGTGGAGATCCATGGTCATGCGCAGCAACGGTCGGCCGAACCGATCCTTCCAGGTCGGATCGAGGTCGAGGTAGTTCGTGCGATAGCTGGCGCAGGCGCCATGCACGCCGGTGCCCGCATAGACCGTGCTCAGATAATTATCCTTGACCGCCTGCTTCCATCGGGCGCCCCAGGCGGGCGTGCCCGGCGGCAGTTGCTGGGTCATCTCGATCGGCCGGCCGTTGGTCTGGACCTGCCCCATGTAGCCGCCGCCGACGAAGCCGTGAGGACCATGATCGAAATTGTCGCCGTTGAACTCGTCGATGCACATGCCGATCGAGCCTGACGACACGAACGGGTTGAAATTGAACTTGGCCTTGTCGAAGAAGCCGGTCGCGGTCGACACCGTCTGATGCGAGAAATTGCGCCCGATCTGGCCCCGGCCCGATTTCGGATCGTAAGGCGTGCCGATGCCCGACAGCAGCAGGAGCTGCACGTTGAACAGCTGGAACGCACAGAGCAGCACCAGCTCGGCCGGTTGCTCCCATTCCTCGCCGGAGCTGTCGACGTAGGTGACGCCAGTGGCGCGCTTGCCGCCGCGGTCGAGGTTGATGCGCGTCACCTCGCATTCCATGCGCGCCTCGAAGTTGGGCTTGCGCACCAGCACCGGCAGGATCGTCGTCTGCGGCGTCGCCTTGGAATAATTGCCGCAGCCGAACCATTCGCAGAAGCCGCAATAGGTGCACGGTCCCATCTGGACGCCGAGCGGGTTGGTATAGGCCTGCGAGAGATTGCCGGACGGCTGCGGGAACGGCTTGTAGCCCAGATTCCGGGCGGCCTCGGCGAACAAGGTATGGCTGAACGGCTGCTTTTGCGCCGGGGTCGGATAGGGCCGCGAGCGCGGTCCCTCGAACGGGTTGCCGCCGTTCTGGAGCGCGCCTTTCAGATTGCCGGCGGTGCCCGACGTGCCGCACAGATATTCGAACCGGTCGTAGTGCGGCTCCAGCTCGTCGTAGCCGATGCCCCAGTCCTGGATCGTCATGTCTTCGGGCAGAACCTTCGCGCCATAGCGCTGGGTCACATGGGACTTGAAGGCGAAGTCGGTGGGTGCGAAACGCCAGGTCTCGGCATTCCAATGCACCCCGGCGCCGCCGGCGCCGTTGCCCAGCATGAAGGCGCCCCAGCTGCGCACCGGCAACGCCGTCTGGTCGAGATTGTTGCGGAACGTCAGCGAGGCCTGCGCCGGCCGCAGGAACAGCTCGTGGCGCAGGCGATAGCGCAGCTCGTCGGGCGAATAGGACGGCGGGAAGTCGGACGCCGTATCGCGCCATGGCCCGCGCTCGATCGCGACCACGTCGAGCCCGGCGTCGGTCAGTTCCTGAGCCAGGATCGAGCCGGTCCAGCCCAGCCCGATGATGACGACATCCTTGGCCGGCAGCTTGCGGCTCATAGCGACCAGTCCGGATGCAGGCCGATGCCGATCGGCGGATGGGGATAGCGCTCGTTATGGCGGTCGACCCAGTCCCGATAGTCGTAGCGGGCGCCAGGGAAGCCGATCATCTTCCAGGACGCCATGTCCTTGTTGCCGCCATAGATCGGGTCGGCGAAGAAGCCCTGCCGGGTGTCCTTGAGCAGCTGGTCGAAGAAGTCCGACCCGCTCCTGCCTTCGATCTTGATCGAGCCGTTCTCGAGGTTGCCGATGACCTCGTCCTGCTTGTCGCCGGCCAGCCTCGCGAACGGCAGATCGCCGTAGCTCGCCCGGCAATGGCGATCGAGGGCGGCCAGGGCCAGGCGGTATTGCTGGGCCGGCGTGACCGGAGACTGCGGCCCCTGCTGCTTGGTGCCCGGCTGGAACGGCGCGCCCATGTAGAGCCCGTCGAACCGGCCGTAGGGACCGGCAAGCTGCCGGTCGATGAAGATGGCGCAACCGGCATCCTTGCCGCCCGGTGTCTCCGGGTCGGGCGGGATGAGGCGATCGGCCAGCGCCTCGACCGCCGCCCCCTCGGCCGGCGTGAAATAGACCCAGGGCCCCGGCATCACCCGCGTCGGCGGATCCGACTTGCCGGGCGTCCAGGGCAAGGCGCCACGGATGATCGAGGCGAATGAGGATTTCGGCAGGATGAACAGGGCGACCGCCGAGGTCGCGAGGAGGTGCCGGCGGCTGATGATACGCACGAAAACCTCCGGGCTGGTTTGCCTGCTGTGCCAACAGGCAGCCGGAGGGACTGGTTCCCCTTCAGGCGGCCCGCACCGCCGCCATGAAGGTCGCGACTTCCGATCGCAGGCGCTCTGCCTGCTGGGACAGCTCGGTGGCCGCCCCCAGCACCTGGCTCGCGGCCGCACCGGTCTCGGTCGCCGCGGCGGAAACCGTGCCGATGCTGTCGGCGACCTGCTGGGTGCCGCCGGCCGCCTGCTGGACGTTGCGCGTGATTTCGCCGGTCGCGGCGCCCTGCTCCTCGATGGCCGCCGCGATCGCCGCCGTGACCTGGCTGATGTCGGTGATGATCGTGCCGATGCTGCCGATCTCGTCGGCCGTGTTCTTGGTCGCACCCTGGATCGCCGTGACCTGGGCCTGGATGTCGTCGGTCGCCTGGGCGGTCTGGTTGGCCAGGGTCTTGACCTCGGATGCCACCACAGCAAAGCCCTTGCCGGCATCGCCGGCCCGCGCCGCCTCGATCGTCGCATTCAGGGCCAGCAGGTTGGTCTGGCTGGCGATACCCTGGATCAGGCGCACCACTTCGCCGATCTTCTGGGCCGCTGCGGCAAGTCCACCGACCGCCTGGCTCGTCCGGCCCGCCTGGTCGACCGCCTGGCTCGCGATGGCCGAGGATTGGGTCACCTGGCGGCCGATCTCGCCGATGGACGCCGACAATTCCTCCGATGCCGCGGCCACGGTCTGCACGTTGGCCGCAGTCTCTTCGATCGAGGATGCCACGACCGCGCTCTGCCGTGTCGCCCGTTCGGCCGTGTTCGACATGGTTTCGGCCGCGGACTGCAGTTCGGTCGACGACGAGGCGACGGCATCGACGATCCCCTTGACGCTGCGCTCGAACCCGTCCGCCATCCGGTTCATGGCCGCCCGCTGTTCCGCCTCGGCATTCGCCTTCTGCGCTTCCTGCTCGGCACGCAGCCGATCGGCCTCGATCATGCTTTCCTTGAAGACGGCGACGGCGTTCGCCATGTCGCCAATCTCGTCATGGCGATGGGTGCCGGGGATCCGGGTCGCCTTGTCGCCCGCCGCCAACCGCTTCATGACCTGCGTCATGCCCTGGATCGGTCGCGAGATCCCGGCCCTCAGCCAAAAGGCGATACCGATCGACAGCAGGATTCCGACCGCCGACAGGATGAGGCTGAGCACGCTGCCGCGGTGGCCGGCACTGTCGAACGCTTCGTCGGACGCTTCGGCGTTTTTCTTCTGGATTTCGCGGTACTCCACCAGCGCTTCCGTCATCTTCTCGCGGGCGCCGTCGATCTTGCCGTCGAGCGTCCGGATGGCCGGTGTCAGGTCCGGCGTCTTTTCGAGTTCCGGCAGCATCTCGGCTTCGAAGATCCTGATGATTTCCTGCAGGCCGACGCGCGCATTCCGCAGCAAATCCTTTTCCCGGCCCTCGGCAGCCGTCCGGTCGAGCTTGGACAGCGTGTCGGTGACCCGGGCCTTCTGAACCGCCCAGTCCTTGCGAGTCTGGGCGAGATCCCGATTGATCTCCGCATCGGCCACGACCGTGTAGAGTTCGCCGCCGGCGCCCGCCAGCTCGGTGACATCGAGCGCGATATTCACGCTTTCCATCCCCCGGTCCTGCAACGCGCGCTGATCCTGCAGCGTGACGTAGAAGGCGCCCGACAGCGCCAGGAAGATCAACACCGTGAGCGCTGCACCGAGCAGGAGCTTGCCGGATAGCGTCAATCTCATTTCGATCTCCCGGGGTAGGCCACGTCGCTTTCGGATGGAAAACGGCCCTGGCTCGGCTCCAGCACGGTCGCAAGCGAGCCGAGGACGACCGCGGCAGCTCGTCCGACGAATTTAGTCCGCCGTGCTTTCGGCTGCAAACGGATCGTTTCGGCACCCGGGGCGGCTGCCTGGCCCTGGCCGCGTGGAACCTTGCGATACCGCGCGCATTGGACCCAGGATCAGTTCTTCGAACCAAAGGCTCCCACCTTCATGCCAACGCATCCCGCCCGCGCCGGCCCGTCGCGGTGAGCAGCATCCTGCACGAGTATGTGATGCCGCTGATCCGCGAGCATGGCGTGCTCGCGATCGGCGGCATCACCATGATCGAGAGCATGGGCATCCCGGCCCCGGGCGAAAGCGCCGTGATCGCGGCGGCCATCTATGCCACGACCACCCATCAGTTCGGCATCGTCCCCCTGGTCGCCTCGGCGGCGGCCGGCGCCATCATCGGCGACAACATCGGCTACCTGATCGGCCGCGGCATCGGCTTCCGACTGATCCATCGTTACGGCCGCAAGATCGGGCTGACCGAACCGCGCATCAAGCTCGGCCGCTACCTGTTCCTGCGCCACGGCAGCAAGGTCGTGTTCTTCGGCCGTTTCGTCGCCGTGCTGCGCACCTTCACGTCGCTGCTCGCCGGCGCCAACCGGATGGACTGGAAGCGGTTCCTGCTGGCGAATGCTTTGGGTGGGATCTTCTGGGCCTCGCTCTACGGCTTCGGCGCCTATGCGCTGGGCCACGAGATCCGCCGGCTCGAAGCCCCGCTCGCCATCGGCCTGGGCGTCGTCGCCGCCGTCGTCATCGGCGCGATCATCGTCCTGCTGCGCCGCCACGAAGCGCGGCTCCAGCAGGAAGCCGAGCAGGCGATCACGGACTAGCCCCGAGAGTGTCGAGACACACCCTCACCCGTGGTCCGCGTCCTTGTCCCAG
>NZ_DASZBY010000010.1:0-14188 GCF_035943795.1 Aliidongia sp.
CACTCGTCGCAGATGAACACGGTCGGGCCGGCGATCATGGTCGCGACCTCGGTGTCGCTCTTGCCGCAGAACGAGCAGTAGAGCGGGAAGACCTTCGCCTCGTCCGCGACCGCTTTGGTGGTATCACTCATGATGAGTCTCCAGGGAATAGGAAGGCGAGCGCCCCACCGTTTCCGGCAGGGCGCGCTATGGCTCAGACCCGGGCGAGCAGCCGGCTGGCCTTCTTCTCCATCTCGATGCGCGCATCCTGGTGCGGCAGCGTGCGGGCCACGGCGGTGATGCCGTTCACGAAGTCCCAGATCGACTCGGGCGCCGTCTGTTCCTCGTTCAGCACCGAAGCGATGATCGCGTCGGCCTGCCCTTTCGAGAACTTCTGGCCCAGCAGGAAATCGAGGCGGTCCTCGTCGTTGCGCGCCACCACAGTCGCCTTGGCGTCGGTGATGCCGCTCAGCAGCTTGCTCGTCGCCATCTCGGAATAGGTCTTCAGCGCCGGCGCGGCCTCGGCGTCGAAGCGGACCGGGGCGTTCTTCGTGTGCCGGATGCTGATCTCCTGGAAGCCTTCCACGCCCCAGAGCATCCGATTGCAGCACACGCCGCGCAGGTACATCGTCGCCAGGCCGGCCTTCTGGTCGCCGACCTCGCTGTTGTAGGCATAGAAGCCGCGGAACACGAGATCCGGGTCGCCGTTCGGCAGCTTGCCGATCTCGATCGGATGGGTGTCGTCGACCAGGAACAGGAAGACGTCGCGATCGCTGGCGAAGAGCGTCGTCGTCTGCTTGGTCACGTCCACGAACGGGTTGTAGGTGACGGTGCCGCCCTTCTGGCTGCTCCAGTCCAGCATGCCCGGCACCTTCCAGCGCGTGTCGCCGGTGCCGTTGCCAGCGATGCGCTGCACGGCTTCCACGATCTCGTGGTCGAAGATGCGGCCATAGTCCGGGCCGGTCACAGCGCGCAGCTCGTTCGTCTCGTCCTGGCGGGCATAGGCCTTCAGCAGCTCCGGCCGGTAGTGCATCAGCTTGTACTGCAGGACCAGGCCCGCGATCGTGCCCGGCAGCGTGCGCAGGAAGGAGGGCTTGGCCTCGACCTTCGATGCGAGCTGGGTGAAGGCGTAGTGGCTCGGCTGCATCTCCTGGCCGGTCGTCTGGTTCACCAGGCGCAGATCGCGCGGGTCCGCCCGGTCGGCGATCACGCGGAGCTTGTTCGTCTCGACGATGCTGGCGTGCGACACGTCGGCGAGCCCCTTGGTGTGGGCATAGAGATCATCGAGCGACAGGAACTTCTGATCATCCGGCCGGCTCCACCACTGGCTGGAGACGTTGGAATTGACCGCACCCTTCGTGGTGGCGGCAGTACGGAACGAGCCGGTCACGGCGTCGGAGGTGGCGGGTGAAACAGGCAAAGCGGACATTGGGTGCTCCCGGTCGGGCTGGCTTGGTTGGCTGGAAATCTCCAGCCATCCGACCATAGGAGACGTTGCAATCGTTCGCAATAGGAATTTCAAGCCGACTTGATAAATCCATCAACCGGGTTGAATAAATCGCCAATCGCGTTGCGCTTGCGGCGCGTGTGCCGGGCATTCTCGGCGTGGTGGCCCGCGTCGTAAGTCAAATGGCACTTCTGGCAGAGGCACGCGAGGTTGGCCGGATCCATGTTTTCCGGCACGTGGTCGAGGTGGGCGACCGTGAGAATGATCATGATGATCTTCACCTCGCCGTGCTCGATCTCTGGCCAGTCGAGCATGAACGGCGGCCGGGTGTATCCGTGATCGCGCAGCACGGCCGCATCCATTTGGTGAAACTTGCCGGTCGGGTCCCGGTAGCCCCAGGCGCCGCCGGCGACGTCGCACCACTCGCAGCGATGCCCGGCCCGCTCGCGGATGGCCGCCGAGATCTTGTCCCACTTGGCGCCGTAGCGGGCGCGGTTCTCAGGCTTGATCGGCATCGCGGTCTTCACTTCTTGCCGTTGAGATCGACAACCTGTTCCGGCCAGACCGGGCTAACGCGCACGGACCGCGACCGGCAGCGGCGGCCGTCGGCTTCCCTGGGCGCACAGCAGCGGAACGGCAGGAAGGCCGGGTCGATGTCCTTTCCCCACCGCGCGGCCAGGCCGAACGGGGAGAAGGTCGCGGTGTGCCCGCACTGCCGGCACTCGACGAGAATCTGGATCCCGTGCTCGACATATTGACGGAGGGGGCGGGTGTAGTCGGCCATCGGCGAAGCATGATGGTTCTCTTTTCGTTCCGCAACGAACTCAGGCCTCCGAGGCGTCGTCGATCATCTCCTGACAGTGCGCGGCGATGAAATCGCACGGCAGCCAGGTCCCGTCGTCGAAGGTCAGCAGGGTCGACGATCCGAGCGCGGACATTAAGTCGCCGAGCGCCCTGATCCCGACGACGCCATGGTCCGTTCGGACGCTCTCGACCGCGGCCGCGATGTCCTGGCTCAAGACGGATGACGGCCGACCGGCGAGCTTCGCCACGTCCTCCGGCCAGAGCCATCGGACCGGGAAAGCCCCCTCATCCCGGGCGCGCATCATATCCGCTCCGTTGACGCAGAGCCGGTTCTTGGCGTCGAGGCAGATAGCCTTGTGTTGCGGCCCGCGCCGGCAGAGCCACGACGACGCCTTGTTCACCCATTGGATGAAGCTGTCGAACTGCTGGTTCCCCTCGCTCACAGCTGCAGACTCCCTTGTTCCTTGAGGGGCGCTCCCATCAGCGGGCTCCCGCGCGCTTCGCCGGCTTCACCCAATTCAGCAGCGAGTGCTGGACGTCGTTCATGATGTGCCAGACCCGGAAATAGGCGTGGTGCCGCTCGTGCGAGTGGTCGCCGTGGTTGCCGATCGAGCTTTTGAAGTTCGGATAGTCGATGGCGCAGATCCGGTCGGCGATCGCGGCCGCGACGGTCTTCCGGCTGATGACGGCGCGGAACCGATAGTCCCGGTCGAGCGACTCCGACACCTCGGCATCGGGGAAGGCGCGCTCGAGGTCGCCCGGCATCCGGGCACGGACCAGCAGCTCGTCCTGCTGGCCGGTCAGCTCCACGATTGAGAGCATGGCGTCGTTCATGAAAATCCACATGGTCAGATTCCTCCAGGTGTGCGGCCGCAGGCCGACAGATAAGCGTTGCGCATTTCGACGAGCCGCAGGGCCGCGGCGCTGTTGGTCTTGATGTCGGCCCGGCTGGCCACGCCCAGGCGCCGGCGCAGCTCGACCTTGGCCTCGTCCTCGGTGAACTCTGGCGCCCGGTCGTCGCTGACCTCGAAGTCGAACAACCACCGGCGGAACGCGACTTCCTTCGGCAGCAGGGCGGCTTGCTGCACCAGGCGGGCGCGATCGGCGTCGGGCTGGGCCGGGGTGTCGTCGTCGGCCATTTCCGCGACCGACAGGATCAGGCGCGTGCCCAGCGGGGCCGATGCCATGCGATCAGGGATGTCGTCAGGGTGGACGACGAACGAGACGACGATTCCGTCCTTGGTCTGCCGATAGGCATATTTCAGCGCCTCGCAGTAATAGGCGTCGACCTTCGATTCGCTCATGCGACCTCTCCCAGAAGCGTGGCGTCGCCCAAGATGCGCCGACGCGCCATGAGGGCATACTCGGGGTTCAGCTCGATCAGCAGCGCGTCACGCTGCAGCCGGTCAGCAACGAGGCCCGTCGTGCCGGCGCCCCCGAACGGGTCCATGACGAGACCGCCTTTCGGGCATCCGGCCTTGATGCAATCCTCGATCAGCGCCGGCGGGAAAGTCGCGAAATGGGCTTCCTTGAATGGCGCCGTCGCGACAGTCCAGACCGAACGCTTGTTCCTGCCTTCGCCTTCCCAGGGCACCGATCCACAGACGTTCGATCCTGTGCCATCAGGGCAACCGCGAGCGGTCCCGGGCTTGCGAGCTTTGTTCCCCGACCTTCTCTTCATGCCCCGGTTTGGATGCACGGAAAGATCGCGCTCTCCTGTGAAGGATGATCCGTTGTCGCCGACCGTCGCGACCTCACGGATTGCATCTGCATCGTAAAAATACCGGGCACTCTTGCTCAGCAGAAACAGGTACTCGTGTGCCTTGGTCGGCCGATCGGTGACGCTCTCGGGCATCGGGTTGGGTTTCGACCAGATGATGTCAGAGCGCAGGTACCAGCCGTCGGCCTGGAGAGCGAAGGCGACCCGCCACGGAATACCGATCAGGTCTTTTGACTTCAGCCCGGGGACCTGGATGGCTTGGCCGCCGGCCCGGTACGAAAGGCTTCCGTCTTCGCGGATGTTCGGCGATCGCGCGCCCTGGCCGTTGTAGCTGTCGCCAAGATTCAGCCAGAGCGTGCCGTCATCGCGCAGCACTCGGCGGACTTCGCGAAAGACGGCGACCATCTCTTTCA
This sequence comes from Aliidongia sp., assembly GCF_035943795.1. Lineage (NCBI taxonomy): Bacteria > Pseudomonadati > Pseudomonadota > Alphaproteobacteria > Rhodospirillales > Dongiaceae > Aliidongia > Aliidongia sp. Next base: position 4,364 of record NZ_DASZBY010000010.1, read on the forward strand.
CGAATGCCGACGGCGTCGCCTCCAGTCCGATCTGACCATCGACCCCATAGTCGCGCAGGCCGAAATATGGCGGCGATGTCACGCAGCAATGCACGGACCGATCCGGCAGCGTGCGCAGGATCGACCGGCAGTCGCCAACCAGTATCCGCGTCGTCACGCCGACACCCGCTTGCGCTCGGCATCGATCACCCGCTTCTCGAAGTCGGCGATCATGCCCTTGAGCGTGCCGGCCTCGGCCTTCAGCGCATCGAGGTCGTCGAACGACCGGATCTTGCCCCACGGCCCCTCTTCACGGACCTGGGCGACGAACGCTCGCGGGATGTTCAGCTCGGTCGAGATGCGCTCGTCAGTCCAGCCCGCCTCGTACCGGCCGGCCTTCTCGTCGAAGTGATCGTCGAGCTGGCTGCCGACCTGGAACATCTGGGCGATCGTCGGCCCCGTGGGCTGCACGGGCTTGAGCGGAGCGGCCATGGTGGTCTTGTCCCTCTTGGTGCCCTGGCAATTCGGGCAGCGATTGTGGCGGGCGTTGCGTTCGGCGACGATCCAGCCGATGCGACCGAATTTCTGGCGCACGGCGATCGGGGGGATGGTCAGGTCGCGCTCGGGCAACATGGTCGACTCGTTGCAGGCGCCGCAGAGCGCGGCAAACCGGCGTTCGATGGCGCCGCCTTCGCTCTTGAGCGTGGTGATCCTGTAGGCCTCGCCCTCGTGGCAGGTCAGCGTGGCGCGGCTCATTTCGCGACTGCCGCAGCGCGGTGCGCGTTGATCGCGTCGGCGATGGCCTGGTGGTTGCTCGCCACCTCGACCTTCCCGACGTAGAGCTTCGAGGAGGCGACCACCTTCGAGCGCGACCCGCGCGGGCCGACGACCAGCTTCCACAGCTCCGGGAACTGGTCGCACTCGTAGTTGGTCTCGTGCCGATCGGCGTAGTCGATATGGCCGCACCACTTCATGCGCGCGGCTTTGATGTCGGCGGCGGTGACGAGGCTCATGCTGCCATCCCCCGCGCGGCGAACTGCGCCTCGCGCTGGAGATAGGCGCCGAGGGAGGCGAAGCCGATCAGGGAGACGCCATAGGTGCCGTCGGGCAGCGGCTCGACGCATTGCTTGCGCACCAGCGCATCGCGCTGGGGAACGGCTCCCGGAAAATGCTTCCAGGTCACACAGCGCGACCACATGTAGGAAAGCTCCTTCGCTTGGGCGAGGGTGAGGGGTCTGATCTCGGGCCCGGCGCTCATGCGGCACCCGTTGCGGCGGCGACCGCGGTACCGACGTTGGCCGCGATATGCGCGATGGCCGGCGGCGGCGAGACGCTGTTGCCGCACATGCGGTTCTGCGCGCTCTTCGAGAGCGGCTTGCCATTGAAGATCGGGTCGATGATGTAGCTCTCGGGGAAGCCCTGGGCGCGGAATAGCTCTCGCGGGGTCAGCATCCGCATCGCGATGTCGACGATCTCGTAGGGCTCGCCCTGCACCATCACCAAACCGAAGCGTGGCTTCGTCGTTGCGCTGTGCAGCGGCTCGGCGACGTCCTGGCCGATGGCCGAGCCATAGTATTTGATCATGAACGACCGGACTTCGCCGAGGTGGAAGCCGCCGGCCGTGCTGGTCGGCATGCCCTGGTCGAGCGGCTGGCCGTCCTTGCAAGAGCCCCGCAGCTTCACGAGATGGCTCGCCACGAGCGCCTGATGGCTGCCCGTGCCCGTGATACTGGACACTGGCGAGGTGGCGGGATGCCCGACGACGCCGGTGTTGTGTTGGGCGAGGAAGGCGGCCACGAGGCCGAGCTGCCCGGACGAGTTCTCTTGGAATTTCGTCAGGAACGCTTCGACCAAGCTCATGCCGTTGCCCGTCGGCACGACCACAGGAGATGGCGCACACAGATCAACCGTCCGCGGCTCCTGGCCCTGGCGCTCGCCATATCGCGGAACGCCAAAAGGAACGACCAAGCCGTGCGCATCGCGCGCCGCGGTGAGCGTCTTGAATGGCTCGTTCACGCCCTGACCGCGGAACCCATCGCCGCTGTGGTTGCAGGTCACGATGAACGGCTCGGCCGCGTCGATGACGAACCGCTGCACGCCCTTCGCGATGCGCGCCATCGTTGCCTCGGCCAGGGGCCGGTTCACGCCGACCGACCGCCCCTCTTCCCGGGTGAGAAAGATGGAATGGCAGGCGATCGACCAGTCGATGCAATCGTTCGCGGCCGTCCGGAACGGCAGCAGCCCCGGACCGTGCGTCGGCTTCGGCCAGACGATCGGCTGCCCGTCGCAGCGCGCGATCAGGAACAGCCGCTTGCGGATGGTCGGCGCTCCAAAGTGGCTGGCGCGAACCTCGTTCCACTCGACGCGATAGCCGTAGCGGCGTAGCTCGGCAACCCACTTGCGGAAGGTTTCGCCCTTACGCAGCGGATCGACGACCCAATTGCCGGCCGCGTCCTGGATGAGCGGTCCCCAGGTGACGAACTCCTCGACATTTTCGAGGAAGATCTGGCGCGGCTTGAAGCGGCCCAGCTCATGGATGCAGCGAATCACGACCCAGGCGAGGTCCCGGATGTTCCGCTTCAGCGGCACCGCACCCTTTGCCTTCGAGAAATGTTTGCAATCCGGGGAAAACCAGGCGAACCAAAGTGGCCGGCCCCCGGCGGTACCGGCGAAGTCGGCCTGCCAAATGTTCTGCTGGAAGTGCTTTGTGCCCGGGTGGTTGGCCTCGTGCATGCACAGGGCTTCGTCGTCATGGTTCCAGGCATAGTCCGGATCACGGCCGATGGCCTGCTTGATCGCCTCCGACGCGCCACCGCCGCCGGCGAAGCCGTCGAACACGAGATCGTTGGTCCCGTCGCCGCGGCCGAAGGTCAGATAGGCCGGCGGGGAGAGATCGAGCTGCAGGGCGGCGCTCATACCCCGCACATCCCTTCGCATTCATTGTTGAAGAGGTTCAGCTGCCCGAGGTCTTCTAGGTTCGAAAAATCGACCTGATCGAGAGGCTTGCAGGAACGGTGCATGAACTGCTGCGAACGCATGTTGCTCCCACCATTTCGGATGAGACGGTCCGCCACGACTGCGTCCGAGAAGCTGGACGGGTCGTTTATCTTCATGTCGCGCCACATAGTATCGTCGTGATACGGGCAGCCCTTACACGCACTCTTAGGTGCCAGACGGTACTGCCGCTCCGCTAACCAGCGGACGCAGCCCTGGCGGGACATGCGTTTCTCGATAAGCACGTGACGATTGATGATGTAGCCCACCTGGCTCGGCTTCACCCGCCACGCCTCGTCAGTCGAGATGCCGATCCACATCTCAACCGCACCCTTTGGTGTCTTTCCGCCCAACAGCTCGCGCACCTTCCGACGGATCGGGGTCAGCTTGTATTCCTTGGTGCACTGCCGGCGCCCCATACCCCGCTTTCCGCTGGGGGACAGCGTGAACCAGGGCACGGCGGCGATTCGCCGCCGTGGATCGGCCGCTTGCGCCTCAATATCTTCGCGCAGATTTCCGACGGAAACGCGATGAACGGGGAAAGGCAGCACGCTTTCCAACCAGTCAACCTGGCGATAGACGGCATCAGGCTCCCAGCCGGCGTCTGCGAAGATTGCGCCATCTGGCATCTCGTCGGTTTCACCGCGCGCCGCCATCAATGCGAGAGTCGAGGACTGGACGCCGGCCCCCAGCGAGAGCAGCCGCAGTTTGACAGCACTCACGCCGCGCGCTCCCGCAGCGGCTGGTCCAGCTCACCGAGTTTGATGTCGAGAACCCGGGCGATCGCGACCAGGCGGGTCACTTCGATGGGGCGGATGCCTTTTTCGAAGGTCAGGATCTGGGCGCCGGAAACGCCAACCATCTCGCCCAGCTGGCGCTGCGTCAGGTCTCGGTCCCGGCGCCGCCGGCGGATGATCTCGCCGACGGCCTTTCGGATCTCCGGTGCTTGTGCGCTCGCGTCCATATCCCTCACCAGCATGTTTCAAAGCTGGTGGATGATAAAACAACCGGCTTGTTAATTCCAGTCGAAACATCAAGCCGAAGTCCGCGTCATTTCGTGCTGCACCGCAGCGATTTCGCATTTCCCGCAGCCTGCGGGAAACAAAGAAAAAGGCGCCAAACCGTTTCCGGTCTAGCGCCTTGAATTTCCTACCTCTTTTTGGAGCGGGCGAAGGGATTCGAACCCTCGACCCCAACCTTGGCAAGGTTGTGCTCTACCCCTGAGCTACGCCCGCATCCGGCTGGACGGCAGCGCTGCCGTCCGAGGTGGGCCGGATAATACGAATGGCTCGTCGTCATGCAAGCGCAATTTTGTGCGGTCGCCCTTCCGAGGGCCGCGCGGCTGCCATGCGGACGATGCTTGTCCTTGCGCGCCTGAACCGCCATCTATGGTGCCACTTTCGGGCAAAGAGGGTCGAAGACCGTGGAACAGCTCATCGGCAGCGCGCCCAGCGCCGCCAATCTCATCAAGGATACGACCACTGCAGCCTTCGTGACCGACGTGATCGACGCGTCGATGGAGGTGCCGGTCATCGTCGATTTCTGGGCGCCCTGGTGCGGCCCGTGCAAGCAGCTGAGCCCGATCATCGAAAAGGCGGTCAAGGCCGCCAACGGTGCAGTGAAGCTCGTCAAGCTCAACATCGACGACCATCCGGAGATCCCGACCCAGATGCGGGTCCAATCGATACCGGCGGTCTATGCCTTCAAGGACGGCCGGCCGGTCGACGGCTTCGTCGGTGCCCAGCCGGAAAGCCAGATCAAGGCCTTCATCCAGCGGCTTGCCGGCAAGGCCGGGCCGTCGCCGATCGACGAAGCCTTGGCCATGGCGAAACAGGCGCTGGCCGACGGCGACCTCGCCACCGCCCAGGGCGTGTTCGCGCAGGTACTGGACCATCAGCCGGACAATGCGGTGGCACTGGCCGGCCTCGCCCGCATCGCGCTCGGCCAGGGTGCCATCGAGGATGCCAAGGAAATCATCGGCCAGGTGCCGGCGGGCGACGGCCAGAAGCATGCCGACGTGATCTCGGTCAAGGCCGCGATCGAATTGGCCGAGGGCGCCGCCGCGGCCCAGGGGGCCGCCGCCGAGTTCGAGGGACGTCTGGCGGCCGACCCGGCCGACCATGAGGCACGGCTGGAGCTGGCCAATGCGCTGTTCGCCTCCGGCGAACAGGCGGCGGCGATCGACCATCTGCTGCAGATCGTACGGGCGGACCGGGACTGGAACGAGCAGGCGGCGCGCAAGCAGCTGCTGAAGCTGTTCGAGGCGCTGGGTCCGGTCGACCCGCTGACCGTGCAGGCGCGCAAACGCCTGTCGTCGATCCTGTTCAGCTGACCGGATCGCCCTAGATCCCTCCTCATCATGACAGAGCGCGGTTTCGAGACCCGACCCCAGGACCTTCCCGACAGCCTGCCGATCTTTCCGTTGCCGGGGGTTCTGCTGCTGCCGCGCGGACGCCTGCCGTTGAACGTGTTCGAGCCGCGCTACCTGGCCATGACCGAGGACGCGATCGCGTCCGACCGGCTGATCGGCATCATCCAGCCGTCGGTCGAACGGCCCGAGGGGGCGGAGCCGCCGATCTACCGCACCGGCTGCGTCGGGCGCATCACCAGCTTCGCCGAGGAAGACCATCGCTACCTGATCACCCTGACCGGCATCTGCCGGTTCGACGTGATCGAGGACCACCTGACCCCCGGCGGTTATCGCCGGGTGACGCCGGACTGGTCGCCCTATCGCCAGGATTTCCACGAAACGCCCGACGGCACGGCCGACCGGGCCCGCCTGATCGCCGGCCTGAAAGTGTTCTTCAGGCGGCAGGGCATCAAGGCGGACTGGGACACCGTCTCGGGCACGCCCGACGAGCGGCTGGTGACGTCGCTCGCCATGATCTGCCCGTTCGGGCCGGCCGAAAAGCAGACGTTGCTGCAGGCCAGGGATGCCGCCGAACGGGCACGGCTGTTGACCGGGCTCATCGAGATGGCGATTCTCGATCCTTCGTCCGAGGACGACGGCGCGCGCCCGCGCGCCAACTGACCCGCCTAGAGAAAGACGCTGCGCCATGGCCGACAGTTTTCCGCAGATCGACCCGAAGCTTCTGGAGATCCTGGTCTGCCCGCTCACCAAATCGCCGCTGCGCTATGACCGGGATGCCCAGGAATTGATCAGCGACCAGGCAGGCCTCGCCTACCCGATCCGCGACGGCATCCCGATCATGCTGGTCGACGAGGCGCGCCAGATCGGCGATGACAAGGCGCCCGCCCCGTGATCGGGGACGTCTGGCCGCTCGAGCTGACGGTGAAGCGCGCCGAGCGGCGGCTCGACGTCGCGTTCGACGACGGCACGAGCGCCAGCCTGCCCGCCGAATACCTGCGGGTCGAAAGCCCGTCGGCCGAGGTTCAGGGCCATGGTGCCGACCAGAAGGTGACAGTCGCCGGCAAACGGTCGGTCGGCATCGCCGGGGTGGAGCCGGTCGGCAACTACGCCGTGCGCATCCTGTTCGACGATGCGCACGATACCGGCATCTTCACCTGGCGCTACCTGCATCAGCTGGGCCGGGAACACGGCACCCGCTGGCCGGCCTACCTGGCTGCCCTGGAGGCCCAGGGCCTCCAGCGCTAATCAGAGCCGCTCGCCCCGGACCAGCCGGGGCAGTTCGCCCAGCACGCCCATCGCATGGCGCATCAGCAGCTTCTTGAGCGCCGGCGCGTTGTCGACCAGCTTCAGACCGATGTCGCGGACCAGCCTGACCGGTGCGATCGAGTTCGAGAACAGCCGGTTCAACCCGTCGGTGACGGCCGCCAATGCCACAGTGTCGACCCGGCGCCAGCGCTGATAACGCTCCAGTACGGTCGCCGCCCCCGGATCCAGCCCCAGCCGATGGGCGTCGACGACCAGTTCGGCGAGCGCCGCCGCGTCGCGGATGCCGAGGTTGAGGCCCTGGCCGGCGATCGGGTGGATCACATGGGCGGCCTCGCCCAGCAGCGCCAGCCGCTCGCCGATCATGCGTTCGGCATAGAGCACGCCCAGCGGATAGTGCCAGCGCGGGCCGGCCGGCGCGACCGCGCCCAGGTGCGGACCGAAGCGTCCGGCCAGTTCGGCGGTGAAGGCGCTCTCGCTCAGCGCCATCATCGCCGGCGCCACCGCCGCCCGCTCGGTCCAGACGATCGACGAGCGGTGACGCCCCTCGGCATCATCGACCATCGGCAGGATCGCGAACGGGCCGGCCGGCAGAAAATGCTCGACCGCGACGCCATGGTGCGGCTCGGCATGGACGACCGTGCCGGTGATGGCGTGCTGGGCGTATTGCCAGCCGAGCGTCTTGATCCCGGCCTGCTCGCGCAGGCGCGAATTCTTACCGTCGGCGGCAACGGCAAGGCGCGCCTTGACCTGGCGCCCGTCGGCCAGATGGGCGATCACGCCGCTGCCCGCGGCCTCGATCCGATCGACCGAGGCCGGCGCCAGGTGAACGAGGTCGGGCAGATCCGCCATCCGTTGGAACAGCGCCCGTCGCAGCACCCGGTTCTCGACGATATAGCCCAGCGGATCGTCGCCCAGATCGCGATGATCATAGTGCAGGAACAGCGAGGACCCCTGGTCGGCGACGCGGATGTCGCAGATCGGTTCCGCCTGCCCGGCGACCAGATCCCAGATGCCGATCCCGGCCAGCACCTGCTGGGAACCATAGGCGATGGCCGAGGTGCGGCCGTCGAACGGTTCGTCCAGCATGACCGCGGGCGTCTCCCGATCGATCACGACCGTATGAAGGCCTGCGGACGCGGTAGCGATGGCGAACGGCAGGCCGCTCAAACCGCCACCGACGACGACGACATCGGCATTGAGGCGCGTATTCATGGGGCAGCACCTTGGCCCACGCGGACCAGACTTGTCCAGCGGCGGCCGGTTTGCACCGCGACGGCCTCCTCATCCGCCTAATATTTGGGCAATCGGCGATCGGCAGAGCGTCCGCACGTGGCCGGACGTCGCCATCGGCCGGCGGCACGGATCTTGAAGCGGCCATCCGGTAACGCCACACGCTGTGCCGGTCCGACGTGTCCGAACCGTCGCCCGGGGGGAGCTCCAGAGCCATGAAATTCATCATTGCCGTCATCAAGCCGTTCAAGCTCGACGAGGTTCGCGAGGCGTTGATGAGCCTGGGCATCCAGGGCCTGACGGTAAGCGAGGTGAAGGGTTTCGGCCGGCAGAAGGGCCAGACCGAGATCTATCGTGGCGCCGAATATTCCGTGAGCTTCCTGCCCAAGCTCAAGATCGAGCTGGCCGTGCCGGACGACCTGGCCGAGCGCGCGGTCGAGACCATCCAGCGCACCGCGAACACCGGCCGCATCGGCGATGGCAAGATCTTTGTCCTGGAGATTGCTCATGCGGTCCGCATCCGCACCGGCGAAACCGGCGCCAGCGCGCTCTAGTCCCGCGCCTTGGCACGGATCTTGTTTCCACCGGCCTCGAGCCGATCCATTCAGCCAGATCATTGGCACTTTTCGAACCGCGTATGAGGGAGCACGCAGCATGAGGCAATTCGGTACGGCCGGAAGGATAGCCGGCCTTTCCGGCTTGGCGCTTCTGGGAGGCCTGGTCGCGTTCGCAGCACCGGCGCTGGCGCAGGATGCGGCCCCCGCGGTGGCGGCGGCGGCGGATGCGGCGGCACCGAAGCTCGATTCGGGCGATACGGCCTGGATGCTGACCTCGACCGCCCTCGTGCTGATGATGACGATCCCGGGCCTGGCGCTGTTCTACGGCGGCATGGTCCGCAAGATGAACGTGCTGGCGACCGTGATGCAGAGCTTCGCCATCACCTGCCTCGTCACCGTGCTGTGGATGATCGTCGGCTACAGCCTGGCCTTCACCGAGGGCACGCCCTTCATCGGCGGGCTCACGCGCCTGATGCTGAACGGCATGGCGCTCGACGCCATCAACCCGCTGGCCAAGACCATTCCAGAATCGGTCTTCATGACCTACCAGATGACCTTCGCGATCATCACGCCGGCGCTGATCTGCGGCGCCTTCGCCGACCGCATGAAGTTCTCGGCCATGATGTGGTTCATGACCGGCTGGAGCCTGCTGGTCTATGCGCCGATCGCCCATTGGGTCTGGGGCCCGGGCGGCTACCTGAACGATGCCGGCGTGCTCGATTTCGCGGGCGGTACCGTCGTGCACATCAATGCCGGCGTCGCGGGCCTGGTCGCCTGCCTGATGCTGGGCAAGCGCAAGGGCCTCGGCACCGAGCATTTCGCCCCGCATAACCTGGTGCTGTCGGTGATCGGCGCCGGATTGCTGTGGGTCGGCTGGTTCGGCTTCAACGCGGGCTCGGCCGGCGGCGCCAACACCAATGCCGGCATGGCGATGGCGGTCACCCAGATCGCGACCGCGGCCGCCGCACTCGCCTGGATGTTCGTGGAATGGGCGCTCAAGGGCAAGCCGTCGGTGCTGGGCATCATCTCCGGCGCCGTCGCCGGCCTGGTCGCGATCACCCCCGCCTCGGGCTTCGTCGATCCGACCGGCGCGCTCGTGATCGGCCTCGCGGCCGGCGCCGGCTGCTACTTCAGCGCCACCAGCATGAAGCGGCTGTTCGGCTATGACGACAGTCTCGACGCGTTCGGCGTCCATGGTGTCGGCGGCATGATCGGCGCCGTGCTGACCGGCGTGTTCGCCAAGGCCGCCATCGGCGGCGACGGCAAGAGCGGCTGGATCGACGGCAACCCGGGCCAGATCCTGACCCAGCTCGAGGGCATCGCCTTCACCGTCGTCTATTGCGCCATCGCAAGCTTCGTCATCCTCAAGGTCCTCGACATCGTCATGGGCCTGCGCGTCGACGAGGAAATCGAGCGCGATGGGCTCGA
>NZ_DASZBY010000011.1:0-14349 GCF_035943795.1 Aliidongia sp.
CCCAGGTCGAGCCTTCCTGCAGCTCGCCGTCGCTCAGGATCAGGTGGATCCGGCGATCTTCGCGCCGGATCAGATCGCCCTGGGCCATGCCGACGCCCAGCGCCATGCCGTGGCCGAGCGAGCCGGTCGAGGCGGTGATGCCCGGCAGCCCGCAGTCCGGATGGGCGCCCAACCGGCCCTCGGGTCGACAATAGAGCTCGAGATCGCGGGCTTTCAGGATGCCGAGATCTTCCAATAGGACATATTGGCTGAGGCAGCCATGGCCCTTGGACATGACGAACGTGTCGCGGAACATGCCGTCCGCCTCGCGCCGCATGACGCCGTGGTAGAGCGCATCGGTGATCTCCAGGCACGAGAAGGCCGGCGCGATATGGAGCGCGCTGACCCGCTGCGACATCTCCAGAATGCGCCGGCGATAACCCAGGCAGCGCCGGCGACTGGCGGCCCCGTCGAAGTGATTGTTTTTCATGGCGATTTCAGTCCGAAATAGGTCTGCCCCGGGCAATGTCGCCGGTCGAACGCGAGGTCCAATCTGGCATCAAATCGTTGAAGAAAGGTGCGCAATCCGTGCTCAACTTCCAGGCAGGGTAACGTGGATCGCCTCGCCGCGTGCGCTGAAACAGACCGGAGCCCATCCAGGTGTTCACCCTGATCGAGCTCGATCGCGTTTTGCGTCGGTGACCGAATGCTATGGCAACATCACCCTGCAGCCCTACGCCGCGAGCGACCGGCAGCAGACCGTGCCACTGCATCTTTCCAGCGCTGATCTGGCCGCCACCTCCAGTTCGCTCGGTCGCGTTACTGATCGCAGCATCGATATCGACTGCGTAACACTCGATGACTGATGCGTCCAGAACGAGGTCACGCCAAACTTCTTGAAGATCGATGCCGAGGGGCATGACGTCGCGGTCGTCCGCGGCGCATCGGCCCTGATAGCGCGCTGCCGCCCGACGATCCTCATGGGAGCTTCGGGAACCGCGGTTGAACGGCAATTGTTCGACGAGCTGTCGCCGCACTATCGCATTCTCAGGATCGCGGCCATCGATGATCCATTCTGGTGCCGCGACTATCTCGATGCCATGCCGTTCTATCGGCAGCAGGGCGAGGGCGATGCGGTGAACATCGGGTTCATTCCCTTGCCGTGCTGACGTCGCCCCGAACCACCTCGCACACTCCCGGCGCCGGGGTCTCCCACCAGGCGCTGGCCCACGACCAGCCGACACCGAAGCCGCTCAGCAGCAGTTGCTTCGACCCCGCGGCGTCCGCCAGGCAATCGCACAGTGCCAGCGGGATCGACGCCGAGCTGGTGTTGCCATAGTCCTTGACCGCCACCACCAGCTGTTCCGGCGTGGCGCCGATCTTCTGGCCCAGCACCTTCAGCATCATGGCGTTGGCCTGGTGCAGCACGACATGGTCGACGTCCGTCATCGCCTTGCCGGCCTCGGCCATCACGCGCTGGATCGACGGGCGGACCTGCTTCAGCGAGAAGGCCATGACCTGGGTCCCGTCCATGAACAGGCGCGGCGCCCCCGGCTCGACCGTGCCCCCGGCGTGGCAGGTGAGGTACGGCGCGCCCGAGCCGTCGGTGCCGAGGTCGAAGGCAATCTTGGCCCCGTCGGTTCCCGCCTCGAGCGCGGTTGCCGTCACCGCGTCGCCGAACAGCGGGGCCAGTGAGCGGTCGTCGGCGCCGATCAGGCGCGAGGTGATGTCGCCGGTCACCAGCAGCGCGCGCCGGGCGGCCCCCGCCGCCAGCAGCGCCGCCACGACCGATAGGCCATAGACGAAGCCCGAGCAGCCGAGCGACAGGTCGAAGGCCGCCGCATGAGGGCCGAGCCCGAGCGATCGCTGCAGGACGCAAGCCGTCGCCGGCATCGGATAGTCCGGCGTCTGGGTCACGACGACGATCAGGTCGATCGTCTCAGCCGGCCAATCCAGGCGATCGAGCAGGCGCCGCGCCGCCGCCGTGCCCAGCTCGCCCACCGTCTCGGTCGTGGCGACCGGCCGCGTCTCGATGCCGGTCGCGGCGATGATCTTGGCAATGGTTTCCGCACCGAACCGCTCTGCGAGGGCGGCGTTCGATTGCTGGAGCGCGGGCAGGGCCGAGACCAGGCCGGCGAGGCGCGGGGCGGGCAGGCTGAAGGTGGTCATGCCTTGGGGACCTCCCGCGTCAGCTCGTGAGGCCGCCGTCGACCACGATGGTCTGGCCGGTGACGAAACGCGCTTCCTCCGACAGCAGGAAGCGGATGACCGGCACCACGTCGCCCAATTCGCACAGCCGATGCATCGGCGTGCGGCGCACGATCTGGTCCAGCTGCCCGGTGCCCAGCGTACCCGAGAGTTTCGTTTCCATATAGCCGGGCGCCACACTATTGACCGTGATGCCGCGGCGGCCGACCTCGCGCGCGACGGCCCGGGTGAACCCGTCCAGCCCCGCCTTGGAGGCGGCATAGGCCGACAGGCCGGTATAGCCGCGCAAGCCGGTGATCGAGCTGATGTTGACGATGCGGCCCGGCCCCGGACGGCGCAGCATCTGGCGCAGGACCGCGCGGGCGAGGCAGATGGCGCCGGTCAGATTGACCTGCAGCACCCGCTCGATCTCGACGACCGGCAAGGTCGACAGGATGCCCTCGACCGCGGTGCCGGCGTTGTTGACCAGGCCCCACAGTGGCACACCCGGAAAGGCGCCGATCGCGTCGGTGACGAAGCGCTCCATATCCTCGGGCTTGCCGACGTCGGCCTGGAGCCAGGCGAAACGATCGGCGTGCTCGCCCGCTTCCAGGGCGGCCAGCTCGTCGGAACGGGATTGGCTGCAGGCGGCGACCCGGTGGCCGGCCGCCAGCAGGTCCGTGACCAGCGCCAGGCCCAGGCCGCGACTGGCGCCGCTGACGATGATCAGGCTCATGGCATCCTCAGCTTCTTGCCGGTCTGCCCGGTCGGCAAGGCGGTCCGATAGCGGATCATCGCCGGCCGTGCCGCCCGTGGCAATCGCTCCAGATGAGCTTTGACCAGCGGCGCACAGGCAGCCTCGCTCTCCGCATCGCGCAACACCAGGTCTGCCACCAGAATGCTGCCGGTGATCGGGCTGGGACGGACGCCGACCAGCGCATCGCGCACGAAGGGCAGTTGCAGCAGGTGCGCCTCGACCTCCTCGGGCCAGATCTTCACGCCGCCGATATTGACCATGTCATCGTGGCGGCCGCGGAACAGCACGCGATCGCCGGCCACCGTCACGCGGTCGCCGGTGTCGAAGTACGCTTCGTCGCCCCGGGCCACGCCCAGCGTGCCATGGTCCGTCACGGTCAGCCGGAGGTTCCCGGGTGCCGCGTGGAGCCAGGCGGCCGGAAAGCCGGCGCGATCGTCGGCGACCGAGAATACCGTGCCCAGTTCCGTCGTCGCATAGAGATGGCGCAGCCGGGCGGTCGGGAATTTGGCGCGTAGCGCGTCGAGCAGCCCCTGATCGGCCGCTTCGCCGCCCAAGGTCACCGTTGTCAGCGACAGATCCGTGTCGCCAAGCGCCATCAGGAAGGCGCGCCAGAAGGTCGGCGTGCCGCTGATGTGGGTGACCGCGTGCCGGACTGCCAAGCCTGCCAGATCGCCGATGGTCGGTGCCGTGGCCGCGATCAGGTGATGACCGCCGATCGCCGCCGACAGCATGACCTGCAGCCCGGCGAAGCTGCCGGCGCCATAGCTCAGCAGCCAGCGGGCACCAGGCTGTCCGGCGGCGATACGGGCGCGCAGGGTTTCGGGCTGATGGGCGACCCATTTCGGCCGGCCGGTCGAGCCGGAGGTCTGCAGCCAGACCAGTCCGGCGCCGGGCGGCACGTCGTCGGCGACCTCGAAGACCCGGTCGCCCTCGATTCGATGATCGATCCGGGCGCCTGTCGTAGCATCGCGGATCAGGAACAGATCGGCCTGGCGGGCTTCGGTGGCCAGCAGGGCCTGCAGGATCGCCCGTGCGTCGGTCGCGGGCAGGCCGGCACGGCACCACAACGGCACCTCGTCGGCGAGGCGCGTCGCGGCATCGATCAACTCGGCAGCCGTCGCCGTGCCGGCCGGGTCGGTCAGCGTGAAACCCGGATGCAGCCAGGCCGGCAGGCTCATGGAGTGGCCATCACGATGCCGCGGCCTCGAACAGCGCGGCCAACTCGCCCACGGTTTTGAACATGCGGAAGCCGGCCTTGAACGGCTCGCGGCCGGTTTCTTCTTCGAGCGCCACCACCAGGGTCGCCAGGTCCAGGCTGTCGATCGGCAGGTCGCCGTCGAGCAGGACCGTGTCCGCGCCGATCGCGGCGGGGGCGGCATCCTTGGCGGCCAGGACGCGCTGCAACTCGGCGATGACGAGGTCGATCATGGAAGGAACCTGCGGAGAAGCGAGACGATGACGCCGGGGCATTCGATCTGCGGCAGATGGCCGACACCGGGCAGGGGCGTGAACGGCGCGCCGGGCGGCAGGCGATGGCGCTCTGGCAGGGGCAGGATCGTATCGGCTTCGCCCCAGGCGATCTGGATCGGGCAGGCGATTTGCGCCCACGGCACGCCCGTATCCGAAATCGCCTCGCCGATCGCGGCCACTTCGCCCAGCAGGGTTTCGAACGCTCGTCGCTGTGCCGGCCCATTGCTACTGACCAGGGATTTCGCCAGCGAGCCGATCAGCGCGGGGGAGTCGGATCCGACCAGCCGGGCCGACAGATCGAGCGCGGTGTCCTGATCGGTGCAATCGAGGAACCGGTGCAGCAGGGCCAGGTCGAATGGGCCGCCCAGCCCGGCGGGCGAGATCAGCGACAGGCTGCGGACCCGCGACGGGTGGGCAAGGGCGAGGGCGATCGCGATCTTGCCGCCCATGGAATGGCCGACGAAATCAGCGGTCTCGATGCCGAGCGCCGCCAGCGCCTGGTCGATCCAGGCCACCATCTCGGCGAGTGTCCCGCGACCGACATCCATGGTCGAACGGCCATGGCCGGGCAGGTCGAGGGCGATGACCCGGAAACGGCTCGAGAACGCGACGAGGCAGAAATGCCAGGTCAGCAGGTCGCCGCCGAAGCCATGCAGGAACACCAGCGCCGGGGCGTCCGGCGGCCCAATTTCGAGGTAACAGGCCGGCGACCGGGTCGGCAGGTCCAGGTACCGGAAGTCGATCTTGCGGGTGGCGGGGCGGGCCCGCTCGGCAACCGCGCCGCTCATGCGAGGAAGCCGCCGTCGACCGTCATGATCGAACCGGTGATCCAGCGCGCCGTGTCGGCCAGCAGGAAGGCGATGGCGCCGGCGACATCGTCGGGACGTCCGAGGCCAAGCGGATGCAGGTCGATCACGCGCTGGAAATTCTCGTCGGACAGCACCTTGCGGAACTGGTCCGACATCGGCGTGTCGACCATCGCCGGCGCGACGCAATTGACCCGCACGCCGTCGCGCACCAGCTCGACGCCCAGCCCGCGAGTCGCCGAAATGATGCCGCCCTTGCTGGCGGCATAGACGGTGTTGCCGGGCGCGGTCTTGAGCGCCGCCGACGACGAGACGAACACCAAGGATGCCGGCGTGCCGTGGCACGGCCTCAACCGGAACGCCTGGGCCAGCATCAGGGCGGATGCCAGGTTGGTCATCAGCGCCTCCTGGATGAAGGCCGCGTCGGCCAGCCGAATCGGCTTCGTTGCCTGGACGCCGGCGCAATGGGCGATGCCGTTCAGCGCGCCATGGGCGGCACAGAGTTCCTTCAGCCAGGGCGTGATGCCGGCGATGTCACTCATATCGAAGCAGGTACCGAGATGGCCGTCGCCTTCGAGCGCGTCGAGCGTGTCCTGCAGCCGCTCGGGATTGCGCCCGCTCGCGATGACGATCGCCCCCAGGCGGGCCAGATAGACCGCGGTCGCGCGGCCGATGCCGCTGGTCGCCCCGGTCACCAGGATGCGGCGCCCGTCGAGCGACAGCGGGTTGAATGGGGTTAGCGCCTTCGGGGCGGCCGGGCGCAGCACGTCCATCTAGGTCAGCCCCATGCGGCGGGCATAGGCCTGCTGGAAATGCGCGATGCGTTCCTCGATGCCGCCCAGCATGCTGGGCCGGGTCGTGCCGCAATCACGCACGCCTTGCTGGGCCTTGGCGCAGATGGTCCGGTCTTCCTCACGCACCTGGTGGCTGAACGCTTTCAGCGAATCGACCACCATGCCGCGTGCCCCGCCGCCGCGGTTCTGGGCCAACCAGGCGGTCGAATTGATCCGCATCCGCCCGGCGCCGATCGGCTCCATGGTCTGGAACGTCATGAACGCACCGTAGCTGAGCGTGATGACGATGTTCGGGAAGATCAGGAAATTGGCATATTCCGGATAGAGCGGCGTCGGCCTCAGGTCGATGCTCTTCGCTACTGTCCCCCACCATTTCAGCGACCGCTCGGTCAGGTGGCCGCGGTAGATGCTGTGCTCGGCATCGGTCGAGACGACGAGGTCCGGCTGCAGGATTAGGGCGAAGCTTTCGGCATGGACGAGGGGCACGTGATAGCCCTCGGCGGCATTGTCCATGCCCAGCTTCCAGTTATTGTCCCATTCGAGCGACACTGCCTCGAACTTGTCGGTGCAGACCTCGGTCAGATGGGCGAGCGCGTCGTAGCAGCCGCCGAGGAATTCCCTGAGGCCGGGACCGTCCTTGGCCATGCGCACGAACACGAAGCGGCCGCAGGCCTCCAGCTCGTAATGGTCGAGCGCCAGCCGCTGCCGGTCGGCCTCGTCGAACCCGAAATGCTGCTTGTTGAACGGGATGCCGATCGGCTTGCCGTCGGCATCGTAGGACCAGCCGTGATAGGGGCATTGCAGCGGCCGGTTGCCGTGACGCTCGCATTGGATCCGCGAGAAGCGGTGGGAACAGACGTTGCGGAACGCGCGCAGCTGGCCGCGGAAATTCTGCACCAGGATGCCGTGGTGGCCGATCTGGGCCGTGACGAAATCATTGTGGTTGGCCAGGTCTTCGGTGAAGCCGACGCACAGCCAGCTGGCCCGGAAGACCTTCTCCAGCTCGACCGCCAGGATGTCTTCGCGGAAATTATAGTCGGAAGGAATGAAGCCCAGCCGGTCTTCATACATCGCGGGCTCCTTTCCTGGCCGAGGGTTCAGACATACTCGACGATGGCGGGCGGCGGGATCGGGCCGACGTCGATCTTGACCGCGCCCCACGACCAGCCGACGCCAAATCCCATCAGGATCAATCGCTTGGGCGTTTGTAGCGCGTTGGCGAGACGCGATGCAATGGTCAGCGGGATCGACGCCGAACTGGTGTTGCCATAGGTTTCGAGCGCCAGCGGCACCTTGTCCTCGGGCAGGCGGGCCTTCTTGCGCAGGTGGGTCAGCATGAAGGCGTTGGCTTGGTGGAACAGGAAATAATCGACGTCGTCCGCCGTGATGCCGGCCTCGGCGAGGATGCCCTCGATCAGGGCCGGCACCTGGCGCAGCGTGAAATTGAACACTTCCGTGCCGTTCAGGTGCAGGCGGGCATCCTTGAACAGTTGCTCCTGCACCTCTGGCGGATGGGGCACGACCGGCGGTACCAGGGGTTGGCGCACGCCGCCGGCGCGGATGATCAGGTGTTCGGCGCCGGTGCCGTCGGTGCCGAACAGGCCATGGATGGCACCGGCATCCCTGTCGACCTCGAGGGCCGTGGCCGAACCGGCATCGCCGAACAGCGGGATCGTGCCGCGATCGCCGGGCATCAGCTTGCTGGTGCTGATGTCGCCGGCGAGCACGAGCGCGCGGGCGGGCCGGCCTCTGATCTGCAATGTCTTCAGCAGCGAGGCGGCGGTCCAGAGCCCATAGGCATAGCCCGAGCAGCCGAGGTTGATGTCGAACGCCATGCAGCTGCCGAGCCCGAGCCGCGCCTGGAGCGCGCAGGCGGTGGCGGGGATGACGTAGTCGGCGCTCTGGGAGACGAACAGCAGTACGTCGATGCCGTCTCTGGCCCAGCCCAGTTGGTCGAGCAACCCTTCGGCAGCCAGTTGGCAGAGATCGGAGGTGCAGAGCCCCGGCCGCGCCACATGGCGGCTGTTGATGCCGATCGATTTCGCCAGCCGAGCCCGATCGGCCTCGCTGTCGATGAGCCCTTCGTCCTCGAGGCTGCGGATCGTCGCCGGCACGGCGACGCGAAGCCCCCGCAGTGCCACGCCGTCAAGTCTTGTGCCGATCATGTGCCTGATCCGAATTGTTGGCGGTACCGTGCCGGAGTCATTCCGGTGGCCACAAGGCGCCATCGAGATCGCGCCAATCCTCAAATTTGCATCTGAACGCCATCCAGTCCCGTTCAGTCTGCTCGAAAATATGCATGTCGAGCCACTGCCCGTGTTTCAACACATGTTCGCGCAAAGTGCCGACATGGCGGTAGCCGTTGAATTTCTGGGCCGGCAGCAGGCGATCGTTGGTCGCCAGGATATGGTTGACGATCTTGTGCAGGCCCATCGGATGGAATGCGTGGTTCAGGATGTGGATGAAATTGAACGCGCTCAGGCTCGTCGGCGTCCCGGGTTCCCCGATATAGATGCCCACGGTGCCGATCCGCGCGGTCGCGTCGGTAATCTTGACGGAGCAATATCCCACGTCCTCGCCCTTGACCCGGATGATCCGGTGAACCAGATCGGTGCGCGCATTCGTTCCCGCGATCCAACTCCTCTGCCGGTCGGTATCCTGGTCCACCTCCGTCAGCATGTACTGGCCTATGGTGGGCGAGGTACGCCACCGCAGCAGCATCTCGGCATCGTCGATCGCCACCGGCCGGTAGGTTAGAAAGGCGTTTTTCATCTGTCCGACACTGCGCTCGCGGTGATTAAGCTGTCGTTAACCGTTCGGTTCCGCACCTGCGACCCGGCTTCAATCGTCCCTTAACGCTTGATCGTCCATATTAGAAACTGGCCGTAACGCCTCTAAAAGAGTGTCGGTTCGAGCTGATCGGAGAATACCGTGAACAAAGAGCAGTTTTTCGTGTTGGTCGCCGAGGTTCTGGAAATCGAACCCGAAGGCCTGGCCGGCAGCGACGTTCTCGCCGATATCGGCAATTGGGACAGCCTGGCGGTGATTTCCTTCGTCGCCATGGTCGACCGCGAATTCGACATCATCATTGAGGGCGAGCGGCTGCACGGCGCCAAAACGCTGGACGATCTCGCGGCACTGGTCGGCCTCTGAGATCACCGCGCCAGGTATCCGGGTGTCGAAGCCAGGTTTGATGCGGTCGCCCGAGGGCTGTTTCGTCCTGTTGGCGGCCTTGCTCCCGATCCTGCTGCTGTCCGCATTGTGCTGGCGGACCGCGGATGCGGATCTGCAGCGCCGGTTGGACAGCGCCGCCGATACAGCGATTTCCGATGCGGACCGGTTCCTGGGGCGGATCGCCGCGGGCCTGCAGGACGGCGCGGCCTCGATCGGTGCGACCTGCGGCAGCGAGACCGTCCAGAAGCTCGAGCGCATGTCCTACGATTCGCCACTGGTCCGGACGGTCGGCCTCTACGACGCTGCCGGGCGGCTCTATTGCACCAGCCGCGGCGCCACCAGCATCGACATCAGCGACATGATCGGCGCCTCGCGGAGCGGCGGCCTGGTGGTCCGGGCGGGGCGCTCGGTCATCATGGACATGCCTTCGGTGATCGTGGATTTCCGGCGCGATGACGGTGCCGGGATCGATGCGCTGGCCGACCTTGCGCTGTTCAACGAGTTGGCGACGCCGCTTGCCTTCGAAGACGATGGCGCACTCACGGTCCTGCTGGGCAAGGCCACGGTGCTGCGGACGGCGGGACAGTCCACCGCGACGCTCGACGCGCCCGTGCGCTCGGTCACCCGGCGATCTCGCAAATTCGACATCACGGCGACGGTCTCGGTCCCGAACGCGATGGTCTGGGGCCTGTTCCGCAGCGATCTCGCCTTGTTCGGCACGGCCGGCGTGATGCTGTCGGCGCTGCTCGCCTGGCTGACCCTGCGCAGCACGTCGAACCGGCAGTCCCTGACGCGCAGCCTGCGGACCGCCCTGCGTCGGAGGGAGTTCGAGGTCCACTACCATCCGCTCATCGACATTCAGAACGACCGCTGCGTCGGCGCCGAGGCGCTGATCCGCTGGCGCCATCCCGACCGCGGCCTGATCCGCCCGGACCTGTTCATCCCGGTGGCGGAGGAGACCGGCCTCATCATCCCGATCACCCGCTGGCTGATGAACCGGGTGCGCGACGATTTCGAGTCGCTCGACCTGCCGCGCGACTTCCATCTGGCGATCAATCTGGCGCCCATCCAGTTCCGGGACAACGCGATCGTCGACGACATCAGGGCAATCTTCAGCGGTCGCAATCTGTCGCCGGCGATGCTCGTGCTCGAGGCGACGGAACGCTTGCCGATCGACGATGCCGGCCGGAAGGTGATCGACGCGCTGCGGACGATGGGGCCAGGTATCGCGCTCGACGATTTCGGCACGGGTCATAGCGGGCTCGCCTACCTGCAGAAATTCCACGGGGATTTCCTGAAGATCGACAAGTCGTTCGTTCAGGCGATCGGCACGGATTCGGTGACGCGCACCGTGGTCGATTCGATCATCAATCTCGCCCGCGACCTCGATATGGAGATCGTCGCGGAAGGGGTCGAGACGGTAGCCCAACTGGAATATCTGCGGGCCCGCGGGGTGCCTTACGCCCAGGGGTTCCTGTTCGCGAAGCCGCTGCCCATCGTCGAATTCGAAATCTATCGCCGGACGCATCGGACCCCGTGTGCGTATCATCTGCCGTCGAACACTCCCGTGCGGCGTCCGGCGGCCTTGCCGGCCTGACGATCGATTGGAGGAGGTGCCGGTCTTGACGCCGCTGATCCTGTTCCGCGCCGATGCGGATCCGACCATGGGAACCGGGCATGTGATGCGCTGCCTGGCCCTGGCCGAGGCCCTGCGCGATCGGGATGTCGCCGTCGCGTTCGCCTGCGCCCTCATCACCCCGTCGATCGCGCGCCGCTTGGCCGCCCAGCGTATCGATGTCCATGCGGTCGATCCGGCGGCGGACGACCAGGCCGCGGCGACGATCGCCATTGCCCATTCGCTGGGTGCCAATGCGGCCGTGGTCGACGGGTATCACCTGGGGACCGGCTGGCGCCTGGCACTCCGCTCGCTGGGCATCCCCATCCTGGCGTTCCAGGACATGGATGACGGTATGGCGCTCCATGCCGACCTGGTACTGAACGCCGCGGCCGCGGCCGATGACCCGCGCTGGCGTCGGGCCAGTCCAAACGCGACGTTCCTGTTCGGCCCGCGCCATGTGTTGTTGCGCGGCGAATTGCGTCGGGCGATGGCGGCGCTGCCGACGCCGATGGCCGATCGCTCGTCGATTCTTGTCACGTTCGGCGGCGCCGATCCCGCCGGCTTGACCCTGCCGGTAACGACGGCGTTGAGTGGCGTCCTGGGGCCGAAAGTGCCGCTAGACGTGGTGATCGGCGGCAGCGTACCGGACGGTGCGGGCCTGGCGGAACGCGTCGCCGCCTTGGGCGAACAGGTCGCCGTGCATCTCGATCCGATGGCGATGGCCCCCTTGATGAGCCGCGCCGGCCTGGCCGTTTCGGCCGCCGGCGGGACGGTGGGCGAACTCGCGGCCTTGGGCGTGCCGGCGCTGATCGCGATCGTTGCCGAAAACCAGGTGGCGGGCGCCGCCACGTCGGTCGCCCATGGATGGTGCGAGGCGTTCGATGCCCGCGAACCGGGCGCGGTCGAGGCGCTCGCCCTCCGTGCGGGAATGCTGTGGGCCGATGTCGGGCGGCGACAGGCCATGGCGCGACGTACCACCGGCCTCATCGATGCGGAGGGGGCGGATCGCGTGGTCGATACCCTGGTCGGGGCCATGCAAACACTCTGGTAACCACGTCGTCGCTAAGGTCCAGGAGGCGAAACCGCCATGCCGCCCGTTGATTGGAGTCGAATGCCCGTGCGTGACGACCTCGCCATCGATGGCCGCAAGATCGGCCAGGCTCATCCGCCCTATGTCATCGCCGAGATGTCGGGCAACCATAATGGCGAGATCGGGCGCGCCTTGCGTCTGATCGATGCCGCCGCCGAGGCCGGCGCCGACGCGGTCAAGCTGCAGACCTACACGGCTGACACGATCACCATCGATCATGACGGCCCGGGGTTTCGTCTGGAGGGCGGCCTGTGGGACGGGCGTACGCTGCACGACCTCTATCGCGAGGCGCATACGCCGTGGGATTGGCATGCCCGCCTGTTCGAGCATGCCCGCAACCGCGGCATCACGATCTTTTCCTCGCCGTTCGATGCGACGGCGATCGACCTGCTCGAAAGTCTGGGAGCGCCCGCCTACAAGATCGCCTCGTTCGAGCTGATCGACCTGCCCCTGATCCAGCGCGCGGCGCGGACCGGCAAGCCCCTGGTCATCTCGACCGGCCTCGCGACCCTGGGCGAAATCGAGGAGGGCGTCGCTGCCGCGCGGGGGGCGGGGGCCACGGAGATCCTGCTGCTGCATTGCACGAGCGCCTATCCGACGCCGCCGGAAGAGGCGAACCTGCGGACGATGGCGCATATGGCGCAGGGCTTCGACGTGCCGGTCGGCCTCTCCGATCATACGATGGGATTGGCCGTGCCGGTCGCCGCCGTAGCGCTCGGCGCCGTCGCCATCGAAAAGCATTTCACGCTGGCCCGTGCCGACGGCGGGCCCGATGCGGCATTTTCCCTGGAAGCCCCGGAGTTGAAGGAGATGGTCGCGGCCTGCCGCGCCGCGTGGGCGGCGCTGGGGCGGGTCGATTATGGCGTCAGTCCTGGCGAGGGCGATGGCCGCCAGGTGCGGCGCTCGCTCTATGTGGTCGCGGACGTCGACGCCGGCGCGCCCCTGACCGAGACCAACGTGCGCTCGATCCGGCCCGGTTTCGGGCTGCTGCCCAAATACCTGCCGGAAGTGCTGGGCCGGTGCGCCGCGCGCGCCCTGAAGCGCGGCGAGCCGCTCGACTGGTCGATGATCGGTCCCGGCAAGCCGGCCGGACGGTGAGCGGAATGCCGGCCGGTCGCCCGGTCGTCTGCATCACCCAGGCTCGGATCAATTCTACCCGCCTGCCGGCGAAGGTGTTGCTGCCGATCGCCGGCAAGCCGCTGCTCTGGTGGCATCTCGACCGGCTGAAGCGCGCGTGCCGGGTCGATCGCATCGTCGTGGCCACCACCGGAGAGTCGGCAGCCGACGCGATCGCAGCAATCGCGGAGCAGGCCGGCGTTCTGGTGTTTCGCGGGTCGGAGGACGACGTGCTCGACCGCTTCGCCGGGGCAGCGGCACTGGCCGGGGCGGCGACGGTCGTCCGTGTGACCTCGGACTGCCCGGTGATCGATCCGGCGCTGATCGACCGGACCATCGCTCTCTTCGAGGATGCCGGCCCGGATTGTCACTATGCCAGTCTGGACGTCGGCACCTTTCCGCGGGGCCTCGATTGTGAAGTGTTCAGCCGCCGGGCGCTCGACCAGGCCCGGCACGAGGCGACCGCGCCAGACGATCGGGAGCACGTGACGCCATTCATCCGCCGCGACGTCGCCCGTTACGGCGCGCGCTTTCTGTCGACGGGGCCAGGCGGGCCGGTCTACCGCTGGTGTGTCGACACCCAGGCGGACTTCGATCTGGTGAGCCGGATCATCGGACATTTTTCGACGGCGGGTGTCGATTTTTCCTGGACCGATATCGCAAATTTAATGCGCGCCCATCCGGAATGGGCGGCAATCAACGCCCACGTGATGCAGAAGCCTTCGGCCTGAACTTATTGAATCGGCGACGCGAAATCGCTGTTTTTGAATGGGCGGGATGCGAACAGCGGCAGAAAACCTCGATCTAAATAATTTTAGGAAAATGTCCGCTCGTTAACTTCTTCGTCAATCTTTTCCGGCATAACTGCTTTCAGACGGGCCACGGATCGGAAAAAATTTCCTACCCGCCGTCTGTATCGCTCCTCCCCAAATGGGGAAACCGTTGGGCTAAGCCCTCGGCATAGATCCTTAAAGGATTGAACCATGTCCGCTATCACTCTGACTTCTACCCAAACCGCGACCCTGCAGTCCCTGTCCAGCGCTTCGGCCCTGTTCACCACGACGCAGAACGAGCTGAACACCGGCAAGAAGGTGAATTCGGCATCGGACGACGCGGTCGCTTTCTTCCGGTCCAAGTCGCTCTACGACCGGTCCAGCCAGCTCCTCACCCGCAAGGCCAACGTCGATCAGTCGATCCAGTCGGTTCAGTCCGCGCTCGACGCGACCTCGGCCGTCGATGGCCTGCTGAAGCAGCTCAAGGGTGTGCTCGAAGGTGCTCGCGGCGCCACCGTTTCGTCGCGTGTGTCGGCGACCGTTCAGTTCAAGAACATCGCCAAGCAGTTGGCCCAGCTGGTCAAG
>NZ_DASZBY010000012.1:0-23205 GCF_035943795.1 Aliidongia sp.
CTCGGCGGCGGCCAAGGTGTCGTTGCCGTTCTTCAGAAACCCGTTGTCGGCCGTCACCTGCCGCGCCAGCCCATCGCGCTCCGCCCGCAGCACCGGCACCCGATCGATGAGCGCGCGGTAGCGGGCCGACAATGCCGTCAGCGTCCCAATCTGCTCGCCATTCGCGACATAGAGATCGACCAGCGGATCGACGGCGATCACCTTCGCCAGGACCAGCAGCGCCAGCAGGATGAGCAGGGCTGCGGCCTTGCCGGCCCAAGGCGGCCCGGAGAGCTTCATGGCATGGCTCCGGCCAGTTGGACGGCGATGTTGAACTGTTCCTGGCTGCTGCGCAGGGCCTGAGTCACCGGCGAACGGAAGGTCGGCTTGCGGAACGAGGCCGATCGGTCGAGCAGGGCGATGACCGAGGATGCGGACGCCGACGCGCCGGCGATGACGATCTCGTCGCCCTTCACGTCGAGCGTGTTCAGCCAGGTGTCGTCGGGCAACAGCCGGGTCAGCGCATCGAGGATGCGGGTCGGCGAGGCGGTTGCCCGCTTCCGACCGTCGAGAAAGCCGGCATCGCGGGTCCGGTCACGGATCTCCGCCTGCAGCTTGAGCGCTTCATCCGCCGCCAGCTTTTCCGCCGCGACGGTCTGGGTCAGTGCCTCGATGCGCTGGTCCATCCGCACGAACGGAACGACGATCGCGCCGATCAACAGAACGCTCGCCAGGGCAGCGAACCCCAAGGGGCCCGCAAGCCGCAGCAAAGGCTGCCGGGAGGGGCGGCTCTGGCCCGTGAGATCGGGCGATGCCATGGGATGGCGCGCGTCGCCGGCGATCTCGACCCGGCGTGGCGTTACGCCGAACGGCGTCAGCCAGCCCAGCATCTCATCGACGCTCCGGCGCGGTGCGATCGTCAGCTCGATGGCAAGCTGTGCTTGGCCCCGATCGCGCCGGACCACCCTGAACGCGTGATAGACCGTATCAGGCTGGAACGGCGTGCGCCGCGGCAGCTCGAACTCGACCGCTTCGGCCAGATTGCGCTGGGCCGCCAGGGGGAGCGTGACGGTCGAGCGCAACGCGATCTCCGCCGGCAACCGGACGACCACGGCGGCAGTGCGATGACGCGTCAGCAGTTTGACGAAACTCTCCGCATCATCCGCCAAGTTCGCTTCGCCCAGCTCGATCGTTTCGGATCCGTTACGGAATGCCAGGCGGGCGGTGCGCCCGGACGTCAAGCCGATGACGAGCTCCCTCCGGCCGAGGGTCAACCGGCGGCGCAACGTCCCTGGTAGGCATCCGGCCAACTCGCCCAGCCACCAGCGTACCGCCGCGTTGAGCGCGTGCCGCGCCGTTTGGAGCATGTCGTTCGTCATGGCATGGTCATTCTATTGGAAGCCGGTTTCGGTCGGTCGCGGGGCGACGATCAGGTCCGGGGCCGACGATCCGTCGGTAAAGGTGACGCGCAGGCGGATAAGCTGGGGCAATCCCGCGGTGCCTGGCCATTGGTCGTGCCAATTCGCCGGCTGGGTTCGGAGCAGCCGGCCGAAATAGGCGAAGCGCGCGTCGGCGACACCGTCGAGCAGGATCGAGCGCGCGGGCCTGGTGTCGCCCATTGGGCCGGACCGGAAGACCAGCTGGTGCGGCTTGCCTTCCACATCGACCTGCAGCATGTGAAACCCGCCTTTGGCGAGCGCGACCGGCGGCGCGCCGACGAAGCGCACGGCGTCTTCAGTCCCTTCGAACATCACGCGGTCGGCGCCATCCGGCAGCGGCCGCGCGTCCGCCACGACCCGGTGCAGGAAATTCGCCGTCAGAGTCAGCTGGGCGGTCCGGTCGACGCGACGGTTGCCGGTCTCGACGATATGGCTGAGCGAATGGAATCCGCCGGATAGCATCGCGGACATGAGGCCAAAGATCGCGAGCACGACCAGCAGCTCGATCAATGTGAAGCCGGCGGCCGCAGACCGCTTCATGGCGGTGCCCCCAACCGAAGGGTCGAGAGCGAGACCGAACGGGTTTGGCCGCCGTCGCGCCAGGAGACCGTGGTCGCCAGCGCGTAAGGGACGACATAGCCGTTGGCGGCCACGTCCGGGTAGCGCTGCACGGTCGCGTGGACGTGGAACCGGCCGTTCTGCTGATCGGCGGTATCGCCATCGACCAGGGGCGCCACCGTTCCCATCGCTTCGAGCGTCGATTCCGCCAGCAGGGTCGCCTCTGCGATGGTTTCCGACCGGGCCGTGCCGATGAGCGCGCCGCGCACCAGACCGAACAAGGCGGCGAGCGCCAGCACGGCGATGGCCAGCGCCACAAGGACCTCGATCAAGGTGAAGCCCCGGTCATCGCGGGCTTTCGACGCTGATGCGGCCGGTGACCCAGTCGACCCGGACGTCGAGGCGACGGTTGCCCTGGACCAACGCAATGCCGCCGCCGGTCGAGCTGCCGTCCGGGAAGAACCGGATCGCGCCGGCCGATCGGCCAAGCCGCTCGCCATCGACCGTGAGCATCGACAGCTGCAGGCCGGACGGCAGCCGTCGGATCCGGTCGGGTCCACCGCGATAGACGCCGGTCGAAAGGTCGATCGCGAATTCGGCGGGCCGGCCGCCGTCGATCGCCCTGGCACGCGCCTGCTGCATCTGGTCGGCCACGTCATGGGCGGCGTTCCGAAAAGCAAAGCCCGACTGCAGGCGCCCGAGCACGGGCGACGCCATGGCGAGCGTGGCGGCGACCAGCGCCAGGCAGACCATCAGCTCGATCAGGGTGAAGCCGGCCTGGGCGCGCCCGTTCCCGCATCGTCTCATCCCGCGATGTCGTAGACGCTGAGGATCGCCGTCAGCAGCGATCCGACGATGGCGGCCACGACGATGCCGAGCACGATGGTGATGGCGGGAATCAGCACCGCCAGCAGGCGCGTGATGCTGCGCCTCGCCTCTTCGTCGAAGATTTCCGCCACTTTGACCAGCATGTCTTCCAGGCGGCCGGCTTCCTCGCCGGCGCGGACCAGTTGCACCGCGAGAGACGGAACGTACCGGACTGCGGCGATGGCCTCGGCCAGCCGTCGGCCCGCCTTCAGCGAGGGGCCGAGCGGCTCCAATGCGGCGGCGATGGCGCGATTGCCGACCGATTCCCGCGCGATCTGCAGGGCCGCGAGCGGCGACATGCCGTTTTCCAGCAAGGTGCCGAGCGTGAGCGCGAAGCGGCCGATCTCGAGCCTGGTGACGATCGCCCCGATCCTGGGCAGGCGAAGCAGCAGGCCATCGCGCCACAAGCGACCGTTCGGCCGAGCCAGTGCCTGACGCGCCGCGAGGAGGAGCACCCCCAGGACGACAAGCGCGCCCAGCCCATAGCCGTTCACCAGATCCGACACGATCAGCACGGCCTGGGCGGCGAGCGGCAGCGCGTTGCCGCTCTGCTCCAGCATCGGGCGGAATTGCGGGACGACGCTGCCCAGCAGCATCGCGACCGTGCCCATGCCGGTCACGACCACGAGGGCCGGATAGATCAAGGCGGACTTCGTCTCCTCCGCCACGCTCAGCGACCGGCGCAGATAATCGGCGATCTTGCGCAGCGCGCCGTCCAGCGAGGCCCCCGCCTCGCCGGCACGCACCATGCCGACGTAATAGCGCGGGAAGAAGCCCTCCTGGGCCGCCATCGCGTCGGCCAGCGTGCTGCCGGCACGGATCCGGTCGAGCACGGCCTGGATCACGTCGCGGTCGATCGGCCGGGTCAGGATCTGCTTGGCGATATCCAAGGCGCGATCGAGGGCGAGCCCGGCCTGGAGCAGGGTCGCCAGTTGCTCGGTCAACGCCAGCAACTGGCGGAGCGACCGGGCCCGCGGCTTCAGCAGATCCGCCGTGAAGATCCTGGGCAGGCGACGCCCGGCCGCCTGGTCGGCGCGGATCGGCACATGGCCCTGCCGATGCAACTCGGCGATGAGTGCTGCGCGGCTTTCGGCCGCCATCTCGCCCGTGAGGAGCTTTCCGGACGCAGCGACGGCTTCATAGCGGTAGAGCGCCATGGCCTGCCTACAGGTCCCGGGTCACGAGCAGCACTTCCTCGACGGTGGTGAGGCCCGCGAGCGCCTTGCGCACCCCGTCGTCATACATCGGCACCATGCCTTCCTGCTGGGCGGCGCTCTGGATTTCGACCGCGTCCGCGTGGCGCAGGACGAGCCGGCGGATCGGGTCGGTCATGACCAGGAATTCCGCGATCGCGAGCCGGCCCCGATAGCCCGTGCCATGGCAGGCGGCACAACCACAGGCCCGGTGAAGGCGGATCGGCCCCCCACCCTCGGGTGTCGGCAGGCGCAACTGCAGGGCCAATTCCGGGTCGACCCCATAGGGCTCGGCACAGGCCGGGCACAGGCGACGCACCAGGCGTTGCGCCCAGATGCCCGCGACGGTCGAGGTCACGAGGTAATTGTTCACGCCCATGTCGAGCAGGCGCGTGACCGTCGCCGTCGCCCCGTTGGTATGCAGGGTCGACAGCACCAGGTGCCCGGTCAGCGCGGCCTGAATGGCGATCTGCGCGGTTTCCAGATCGCGCATCTCGCCGATCATGATGACGTCGGGATCCTGGCGCAGGATGGAGCGCAGGATGCCGGCGAAGCTGAGGCCGATTTGCGGCTTAACTTGAATCTGATTGACGCCGTCGACCTGGTATTCGACCGGATCCTCGACGGTGAACAGCTTCTTCTCCGGTGCGTTCAGCCGCATCAGCGAGGTATAGAGCGTCGTCGTCTTGCCGCTGCCGGTCGGCCCGGTCACCAGCAGGATGCCCTGCGGCTGCTCCAACGCCGCGAAGAAACGCCTCAACAGCGGCGGTTCGAACCCGAGTGCCGGCAGGTCGCCGACCAGACTCGACCGGTCGAGGATGCGCAGGACGACGCTTTCGCCATAGAGCGTCGGCGAGGTCGAGACGCGCAGGTCGAAATCCGTGCCGAGTACCGTCGTCCGGATGCGACCGTCCTGGGGCAGGCGCCGCTCCGCGATATTGAGCTTGGCCATGATCTTGATGCGCGAGGTGATGGCCGCCTTGAGGCGCAGCGGCGGCGCCTCCATGTCGCGGAGCACGCCGTCGATCCGGTAGCGCACGGCGATCCGGTTTTGGAACGGCTCGATATGGATGTCGGACGCGCGGCTTTCGACCGCGCGGCTGATCATCTGGCCGACCAGCCGGATGACCGGCGCCTCGCTCGCCAGATCGCGCAGCCGGTCGGCATCCTCCAGCATGTCGTCGTCGGCGCCGGCACGCGCCTCGTCGGGCGCGTCCGTGGCGTCCGGCTGATAGAGCCGGGCATAGGCGCTCTCGAATTCGGAAGGAATTGCGACGAAAGGCTCGACGGCCTGGGCGGCGACCATTGCCATGGCGCGCCGGGCGTGGTCGTCGAACGGATCGATCATCGCGAGGCGCAGCCCGGCCGGCGATTCCGACAGCGGCAGAACCCCGCTCTGGCGCAGAAAGCTCGGGTTGATCCGGTCGGAGAGTACCGGCGCTGCAGGATAGTCGGCAGGGACGGCTAGGGCCAATCCCAGCTGCGCCGCCACCGCCTCGGCCACGTCGCGCTCGTTCGCGAAACCCAGCTTGACCAGCAGGGCTTCGAGCCGTTCTTCGCGGCCCGACTGCAACCGCACGACCCGGTCGAACGCCGCCGCTT
Organism: Aliidongia sp.; assembly: GCF_035943795.1. Taxonomy (NCBI): domain Bacteria; kingdom Pseudomonadati; phylum Pseudomonadota; class Alphaproteobacteria; order Rhodospirillales; family Dongiaceae; genus Aliidongia; species Aliidongia sp. The sequence continues at coordinate 5,639 of NZ_DASZBY010000012.1, forward strand.
CGAGCTTGCCCTGCTCGATCAGTCCGCCGGCCAAGACCCGCTCGAACCGCCGACGATCCACCTCTTCGACCAACATCCCGCTCTTTCCGCCAGGCACCAGCAACCGATCATAGCGAAGGCTTCTGACGGTTCCGTGACAGCGGGCGTCCGGGTCGTCCGGAAGCTGGAATTAACAATCTATGTGCGCGGATCAATCTTCCCGGAACCGACACATGGCCGTCATGGAACGGATTTATACAATTCGACGCTTTCGGCCGGCTGGGGCGTCGAATTCGGTTTTTAGCGATATTTTCCGGGGTGAGATCATGCACATGAAGTCTACGAAGATTATGAGGACGGCGCTGGCCTGCACGCTTATGGCGGCCACGTCGCTCACGACCATCCTGGCGCCGCTGCAGGCGTTCGCAGCGAGCTCGACGGGCACCGTCACGCCCATCCAGCACGTTGTCGTGCTGTTCCAGGAGAATGTTTCATTCGACCATTATTTCGGCACCTATCCAAACGCGGCGAATAACGCGGGCGAGACCAGCTATGCCGGCGTCGCGGCACCCGCTTTCACGCCCAAGACCAACACGCCGACCGTGAACGGCCTGACCCCGGCCCTGCTGACGCAGAACCCGAACAAGGATACGAGCGGCAATCAGGCCAATCCGTTCCGGTTCCTGCCGTCCCAGGCCTACACCTGCAGCATGAACCACAGCTATGGTCCCGAGCAGGCGGCCGCCGACAAGGGCCTGATGGATCAATATCCGCAGAACAACGCCGGCCGCGGCAACGGCTGCGATCCGGCAGGCTCGACCGTGATGGGCTACTACGACGGCAACCTGGTGACCGCCTATTGGAACTACGCCCAGCATTACGCGCTGAGCGACAACAATTATGGCACGAACTTCGGCCCGTCCTCGCCCGGCGCCATCAACCTGATCGCCGGCAACACCTACGGCGGCCAGTTGCCGCTCGGCACGTCGTCGGGCAGCGCCTTCGATCCGACGGGCACCACGACCGAGACCGACGTCAGCCTGCTGAACGATCTCGACGCCTACCTGGATGATTGCGGCGGCGACAAGGGCGGCTCGGTCCATACCGCCACCCTGCAGATGACCGGCAAGAACATCGGCGATCTGCTGAACGCGCAGAATGTCACCTGGGGCTGGTTCCAGGGCGGCTTCGCGCCGACCACGGCCGCGACGTTCGACGGCCAGGGCAACGTCGTGACCCCCGCGGTCTGCGCCGCCAGCCACACCGGCCACCAGGTCGTGGTCAGCGGCACCACCTACACCGTGCCGGAACCGACGATCAACCACACCGGCGAGATCCATACGGCCGTCACGGACTATTCGTCCCATCACGCGCCGTTCATGTACTACGCTAGCACGCGCAACCCGCATCATCTGCGGCCGACCTCGGTCGCGGCGATCGGCACGACCGACCAGGCGAACCACAATTACGACACCAGCGACTTCTTCGCGTCGCTCGCCAACGGCACCCTGCCGGCGGTCAGCTTCATCAAGGCGCCGGCCTATCAGGACGGCCATCCGGGCAATTCCGATCCGCTGGTCGAACAGGCCTGGATCGCATCCGCGATCAATGCGATCCAGCAGTCTTCGTCCTGGGCGTCCACTGCGATCGTCATCGCCTATGACGACTCGGATGGCTGGTACGACCATGCCGTGCCGTCCAACGTGCGTCAGTCGACCATTGCCGGCCAGGATGCGCTGACCGGTTCCGGCGCGTGCGGCCCGGCCGCCACCGGTGGCGTGCAAGGTCGTTGCGGCTTCGGTCCGCGCCTGCCGATGATCGTCGTGTCGCCCTATGCCAAGACCAACTACGTCGACCACACGCTGACCGACCAGTCGTCGATCATCGCCTTCGTCGAGAAGAACTGGGGCCTGGGCTTCATCGACGGCCCGACGCCGCCGACCTACGGCTCGGGTTCGACCGACCGCTATGCCGGTGCCATCGACGGCATGTTCGATTTCGTCGATGCCCCGAACACCCGCCAGCTCCAGCTCGACCCGGTCAAGGGCACGATCGTCGGCCGCGCCTGGTAAGTCCGCCGATCGGCCGCCGGCCCGGCCTGTCCCAGGCCGGCGGCCTTTGGCGCTTGATCGATAACGGAGAGTTTCATGAAACTTCGCATTCTTGCGGCCACCGCGGCGATAATGATCGCCGCTGCCATCTCGAACCCGGCCAAGGCCGATCTCGTCACCAACGGCAATTTCGGCACGGGTGACTTCGCCGGCTGGACGCTGAGCGGCGATACCTCGTTCAACGGCGTCAGCCACGTCCTGGCACCCCCGGGCGAAATCGGCGCGCCGACCGGCAACGCCGCCTTCCTCGGCACCAGCGGCAGCGAGCTGGATCTCAGCCAGACGCTGTCGACCATCGCCGGCCAGACCTACGACCTGACCTTTTTCCGTCAGGCCGAGGCCGGAACCACGGCGCCCGATTATTTCACCACCCAGGTCGGCGGCGTCACGCTGGGCGCGCTCTCGGTCGCCGACGTCGGCGGCAGCGACTGGCAGACGTTCGACGCCCAGTTCACGGCGACCGGCACCTCCACGCTGCTGAACTTCGCCGTCAGCAACGATCTCGGCGCCTTCGACCTGACCAACGTCTCGGCCACGGCGGTTCCGGAACCGTCTGCCCTGGCGCTCATGCTGGTCGGTGTCGTCGGGCTGGTCGGTTACGGCATCCGCCGCCGTGGTCCGTCGGCGACGTTGGCCTGATCGAAGAAACACGTCGAGGGAGGCCGGCCCGTACGGCCTCCCTCATCGTCTTGGACTGTATCGGCGGCACCCTATCGCCGGCGTAGAGGTATATTGTGGGCCGACTTCCTTCCGCGATCCTGACCGGCCTCCTCCTGCTCGCCGCGGGCGAGGCGCGGGCGGATTGGGACGACCAGCCCGGCTTCGGCTTCACCGGAGATTTCCTGGTTTCGGCCGCGGACGCGCCCTGCGGCGTCGGCACGCCGCCACGCGGCCATTTCCCGCCCGACATCCCCACCGTCGGCCCGTTCCAGATCGTGACCTTGACCGTCCGCCAGGATCCGAACCGGCTCTGCTACGTCTTCGGCCAGATCGCCGAGGCGCCGGTCATCCGCGTGCGACAGGGCGAGGATATGTTCATCAAGCTGCGCAACGAGATCACCGATCCGGGCGCGCTCGACAAGCTGGTGGTACCGGGCCATCTGGACGACCCGAACCCGCCGATCCCGACCCAGGCGGGATTCCATCCCGTCCTGCCGGCGATGCATCACAAGGCGACCGGCACCACCAACCTGCATCTGCACGGGCTCGCCGTCTCGCCGATGGCGCCCCAGGACGAAACCCTGAAGACCTGCGTCGACCCGGCCGTCGGGCCGGCGCGCTGCGGCCGCCGCGAATTCGTCTATCACTACCGGATCGACCAGGCGATGCCGGCCGGGCTCTACTGGTACCACCCGCATGTGCATGGCGAGGTCCAGGCGCAGATGCTGATGGGCCTGTCGGGCGCGCTGATCGTCGAAGGGCCGGCCGACGATGCGCGGCGCGCGGCTGGAATCGAGGATCGGGTTTTCGTGGTCCGCCAGTCCCAGGACCTCGATGCCCCCGCAGCCGCTCCGGCGACAGGCGATGCGGCGGGCCCCGGCGGCGAGCCGGCTGCAGAGAAGCCCCATGCCAGGAAACGCCGGCGGTCGGGCGAGCAGGTCGATACCGCGGACGAGATGGCCTGCTCCGCCACTACCGGCACCGACGAATTGACGCTCAACGGCGCGGTCGTGCTCGACGGCGATGCGAAGGATGCCGACCTGGCCCATCTGGAGATCGGTGCCGGCCGCAAGCAGCTATGGCGCGTACTGAATGCCGCGACCGACTCGTTCCTGGATCTCGTCCTGGTGGACGAGGCCGGCAAGCCGCTGCCGATCGCGATCGCCGCGCGCGACGGCGTGCCGCTCAGCAACGACAGCGGCAATCCGCTGCCGCCGGAGACGACGGTCGCTGCTCAACTGGTGCCGCCCGCCGGCCGCCTGGAATTCTACGTCGACGCGCCCGCCCCGGGCCACAAGGCCTACCTGGTCAGCCAGGCGGTCGATACCGGTTGCGCCGGGGACAAGGTGCCGGAACGGCGGCTCGCCTACCTCACCTCGGTCGAACCGGCGGCGCCTGCGGTCGCGACCGCGATGCAGATCCCGGCGACGCCCGTCGCCACCGGCACGGTGCCGGGCCCGTTCACCGGCCTGCTGGCGCGCAAGACCGACCGGCTGCGGACCATCGCATTCGCCGAATATCCGCATCCGGGGTCGGACGACCTGAACGACTTCTACATCTTCGAACGCAAGCCGGGCGCCGTGCTGCGGCCGTTCGAGATGGACGCGCCGCCCACCATCACGGTGAATGCCGGCACGACCGAAGAATGGGTCGTCGAGAACTGGACCAACGAGCTGCACGCCTTCCACATCCACCAGGTGCATTTCCGCGTGATCGAGGTCGACGGCAAGCCGCAACGCAATCCCGAGTTGCTCGACGTCATGACGGTGCCGACCGCGCATTCGACCGACGTCACCAAGGCACGCGCGCCGGTCGTGCCCGGCAAGATCCGCATCAAGCTGTATTTCCCGCCCGAACTCGCCGGCGACATCCCGTTCCACTGTCATCTGGTCGATCACGAGGATTCGGGAATGATGGGCGTCATCCGCGTCCTGCCGCCGCAGACCGCCCTGCAGCAGAAAGCCGAGCTTGGACCCGTGGACATCCTGGGCAATCCGCCGATCTGCCGCAGCCCGGAGGAAGCCGCGGACGCTTCCGCCGGCCGGCCGTAGGACCGTCGGCACATGGCCGTTTCATGGGAGGGCCGGGGAATGGCGGCGAGCGAGGCGGCCGAGCCGGCGTTTGTTCCGGAAAGCGGCTTCCTGGGTCGCGGTCACGAACGCAACGAGCGCAAGACCTGGACCGTCATCGCGCTGTGCGCCACCATGACGGTGCTGGAAATCACGGCCGGCCGCCTGTTCGGCTCGATGGCGCTGGTCGCCGACGGCCTGCACATGTCGACCCATGCGGCGGCGCTGGTGATCGCGGCCGTCGCCTATGCCTACGCCCGCAACCATGCCGACGATCCATCCTTCGCCTTCGGCACCGGCAAGCTGGGCGATCTCGCGGGCTTCTCCAGCGCGATCGTGCTCGCCATCGTCGCCGTCCTGACCGGCTACGAAGCAATCACCCGCCTGTTCCAGCCTGGCGCGATCGATTTCGACATCGCAATCCCAACGGCCGTGGCCAGCCTGGCCGTCAATGTCGCGAGCGCGTGGCTGCTGAGCGGCAGCGACGACGGTCCCGGCGCGACAAACCGCGACAATAATATGCGCGCTGCCTTGTTCCATGTGATCGCCGACGTGGCGGTGTCCGTGCTGGCGATCCTGGGGCTGCTCGCCGGCAAATTTCTGGGCCTCGCCTTCATGGACCCCTTGATGGGTCTCCTCGGCATGCTGGTCATCGCCAACTGGTCCTACGCCCTCGTGCGCGCGACCGGCGCCGTGCTGCTGGATCGGACGCCCGACCGGGAGATGGCGGCGAAGATCCGGGCGGAGATCGAACTCGACGGCGACCGGCTGAACGACCTTCGGCTGTGGCGTCTGGGTCCCGGGCATCTCGGCGCGATCGTATCGGTGACGACCAACAAGCCACGCAATCCGGATTACTACCGGGCGCGCCTTGCCCGGTTCGACCTGCTATCGCACCTGGCGATCGAAATCCGCAGCGTGGCGCCGTAGCGAAGCGTTCCACGCAGAGCTTGGGGTACGCCGCGCTGCCGGCACTGCAGGGCAGGCGCAGGTGACGAACTTGTCGTCTTCGGACGGATCGGCGCAGAGATCCGTCCCTCAGGGCGGCCCGAGGCGTTCCAGCAACTGCTCCAGCAACGTCCTGCTGCGTCGAAGCTCATCGAGATGCGTGGCGGACAGTTCCCTCAGGATGACCTCCGCCTTGGCCGTCAAGGCGACGACGACCCGTCGCCGGTCGTCTTCAGCGCTCGCGCGAGTGGCCAGTTCCGCCTGAACCAGGCGGTCGACCAGTTCGACGGCGCTGTGATGCCGGATGAGCAGGTGATCGGCCAGTTCGCCGATCGTCAGCGGCCGCCCGCTTCCATGCCCCTTGATGGTGAGGATCGCCTGATGCTGCTGGGCGGTCAGCCCGCGATCGCGCGCGGCGGCCTCGCTGAACGTGAGGAAGCGGCGCAGGGCGAGCCGGAAGGCCGCCAGCGCTTCGTAATCTTCGTCGCCGATCGGCCGCGCAGTCGACATCGAGCCCTCTCCTTTTTTGACGCCCCTTGATACATATCGCAATGCGATATATCTACGTCGGTCTTTCAGATAACCAGGCAGCGCCATGCGTCAGACAATACCGAAAATCCCTGCGCAATCTCGACATCGCGAGATCCTGGGCGATTTCACGGCCGACCGTCAGGTGCTGGTGCTGATCAGCATGGCGCTGGTCGTGGGCAGCGCCGGCGCCGCCTCTGCCTGGGCGTTGATCAAGCTCATCGCGTTCGTGACGAATCTCGTGTGGGCCGGTCGTTTCAGCACCGCCAATTTCTCCATGGCCGACGCCATTCCCGGCCCCTGGATGGTTGCGGCACCGGCGCTCGGCGGGCTTGCCATCGGCCTCATGGCCCGCTTCGGTTCCGAGAAGATCCGAGGCCATGGCATTCCCGAAGCGATCGAGGCGATCCTGATCGGTGGCAGCCGAATGCACCCGAAGGTCGCCGTCCTGAAGCCGCTGTCCTCCGCCATCTCGATCGGTACCGGCGGTCCGTTCGGCGCCGAAGGCCCGATCATCATGACCGGTGGCGCCATCGGTTCCCTGTTCGCTCAATGTTTCCATCTGACGGCAGCGGAGCGAAAGACGCTGCTGGTCGCTGGCGCCGCCGCCGGCATGACGGCGATTTTCGGCACACCCATCGCCGCGGTGCTGCTGGCGATCGAACTGCTGCTGTTCGAATGGAAGCCCCGGAGCTTCCTTCCGGTGGTCGCGGCCTCGATCGTCTCGGCGGCCTGGCGGCCCCTGTTCTTCGGGCACGGCCCTCTGTTTCCGTTCGCCGCTCATCCGGACCTGCCCTGGTGGGGGCTCATCGCCTGTGCCGGCGTCGGGATCGTGGCCGGACTCCAGTCCGGCGCCATGACGCGACTGCTCTATGCCGCCGAAGATCTGTTCGACCATCTGCCCCTGCATTGGATGTGGTGGCCGATGCTGGGCGGCGTGATGGTCGGGCTGGGCGGGCTCATCGATCCACGCGCGCTGGGCGTCGGATACGACATCATCGCCGACCTCTTGTCCGGCCACATGGTCCTGGGCGAATCGCTCCGCCTGCTTGCTGTGAAGTCCGCCATCTGGGTCCTGGCGCTGGCGTCCGGCACCTCCGGCGGCGTTCTGGCGCCGCTCCTGATCCTCGGCGGTGCCGCCGGCTGGCTCGAGGGGCAACTCCTTCCCGGTGACGCGTCGTTCTGGGCTCTGCTGGGCATGGCTGCGATGATGGGGGGCACCATGCGCTCGCCCTTGACCGCCGTGCTGTTCGCGGTCGAGCTTACCGGCAACATGGAGATGCTGCTGCCCCTACTGGCCGCGACGGGTGCGGCCCATGCCGTCACCGTGCTCCTGCTGAAGCGCTCCATCCTGACCGAGAAGATTGCCCGGCGCGGCCAGCACATCACACGGGAATATTCCGTCGATCCCTTCGAGCTGCTGCGCGTTTCCGATGTCATGGTGACCGCCGTCGACACGCTTCCCGCGACGATGTCGGTCTCGGCTGCCGCGTCGTTTTTCGCGTCGGGCGAGCCCCGGCACAAATCCTATCCCGTGACGGCGGCCGATGGCCGGTTGATCGGCATGGTGACGCGCGCCGATGCGCTGCGCTGGCGAACCGAGAAGCCGCACGAGCAGGAAACCCTCTACGACGCGCTGTCCGACACCGCCCTCGCCCTCGGTCATCCCAACCAGGTGCTGGCGCAATTGGCGGACCTGATGGTCGCGGAGGATCTTGGCCGCATCCCAATCGTCGAACCGGGCACCCATTGGATCGCGGGCCTCGTCGCGCGCAAGGATCTCCTGCGCATCCGGTCGACCGTCACGGCATCCGAGACCGACCGCGAAGCGTTCTTCGGCAGGACCGCGAAGGACCCGCAGAGCGCGTGACGAACGGCCTCAGGAGGACGGCTGCGATGCGGGTCCGGAATTTCGACGCCCCGCGGGCGGCGCGTGGCGGTGGCCGGCGTAGACCTTGGTGAACTCCGCACCGAGCAGGAAGATCTGGACGGAGTAATAGGTCCAGAGCAGCACGATCAGCAGCGATCCCGCCGCGCCGTAGGCCGACGCGGCGGCACTGCTGCCCAGATAGAAGCCGATCAGGAACTTGCCGGCGTCGAACAGAAAGGCCGTGACCACGGCGCCGACCAGGACGTCCCGCCATTGGATCGGCGTGTCCGGCAGGACCTTGTAGATCGCGGCGAACAGCACGGCGATCAACGCGAACGAGATCGCGAAGCTCACGATGTGCAGCAGGGTGACGTTGAACGGCATGCGGGCGTCCAGATAGTCGCCCAGCGCGGACAGGCCGGCGCTGACTACCAGCGAGACCAGCAGCAGGAAGCCCAGCGCCGCTACCAGTCCCAGGCTGACGGCCCGGGCGCGGATCAGGCGCGAGACCGTCGTCCCCCTGGGCGATGCCTTCCAGATCGCATTGAGCGCCGATTGCATTTCGCCGAATACACCGGAGGCGGTGATCAGCAGAGCCGCGACGCCCACGATGCTGGCGATGGTGCCGGACTTTTTCGAGGAAGCCGCGGCGACGGCGTTCTGCAGCAGGTCGGCGCTGTCCTTGCCCATCAATCCGCTCAACTGCCCGGCCAGCGCGCCGCGGGCCGCCTCCTCGCCGAACGCCAGCCCCGCGATCGCGACGATGATGACCAGCACCGGCGCGATCGAGGTGACGGCGTAGAACGCGATCGACGCGCCGCGGCTGAGCGCGTTGTCGTCGATGAACGCGGCGACGCTTTCCTTGATCAGGACGACTGGGCTGGGCATCCACATTCCTCGCAACGGGGCAGGCCCAGTCACAACAGATGGCAGCGCGGACGGTTCGATCCCGCTTACGAGGCGTCCTGCACCCGGCTCGGATCGGCCGCGGTCGGGTGCGCCGATCGATCAGGCGGGACAGGCTCACGACGGCACCCAGCGCGACCGCGGCCATGGCGATGCCGAGCGCCGTCGTTTCGGCGCTGGTCGCGAGGCGGAACCAGCCCGCAGATCGCCATCCGCCAGGCCACGTCGAAGGAAGACGCATCGGCCGGCAGGGTGTGCACCAGCGCGCAGCCGAGCGACGCCAGGGTGAAAGCGATCATTCCGCCCAGGTAGACCCGGCGATAGCTGATGACGCCGCCGAGCGCCGCCAGCGGCAGCAGGAGACGACGATGGTCAATTGATAGGCGCTGACGACCCAGATCGACTCCGCGGCCGTGGTCGACAGGTCATGCGCGATGGTCGGCAGCGTCACGTTGGCGACGGCCGGGTCGAGCACCGCCATGGTGATGCCGAGCCAGATAGTCAGCGCCGACCAATAGCGCTCCGGTACCGGCAACCCGTCAGACAAGACACGCCCGTCAGATGTTCGCCTGCTCTTCGACCGGGGGCACGTCGTCCGGCCCATAGTACATCGCCGCGCATTCCCGGCGCAGCACGCCGCCGTCGATCCGCAGGTCATCCCGGTAGGCGTCGCGGATGAAATCCATAGTGTCGAGATGGCGGTCCTCAAAATACATTTTATGTACGTCTTCCCGGCCCGCCCCGAACACGATGCGGCCGATCCCCGCCCAGATGCTCGCCATGCTGCACATGCCGCAGGGCTGCAGCGTGGAATAGAGCGTGGCGCCGTCGATCTGCTGCAGCCCCAGGCCGTCGCACGCCCGTCGGATGGCGACGATCTCGGCATGTGCCGTGGGATCATGGCGGCAGTCGACCTCGTTGTGCCCCTCGCCGACGATCTTGCCGTCGAGCACGATGACGCAGCCGATCGGCGAACCGGGGTTCTGCCGGCCGAGCGCCATCGCTCGCCGCATGAAAGCCTCGTCGTCCATCAGGAATGTTCCGTCACAGCATCGGCCGCCCATCCGTGACCGGGATGACCGCCCCCGTCATCGCCACATCGGCGCCCTCGCGCGCGACAGCGATGGCGACGGCACGGCCGATGCCGGAAGCAGCGCCGGTGATGATCGCGACCTTGCCGTCGAGCCGGCCCGACCCCCGATAGGATTGCTCGCCGTGATCGGCGGGCGGATCGAGTGCCGCCGTGGTACCGGGCGATGCTCGTTGTTGCTTGGGCAGGGGCTGCTCGGCGCTCCGACGCCGCGGATCCTCGGTCGCCATGCGATCCTCCCGTCGCTTGAGATGATTCCAGTCTTCAACAGAATGCCGGGGAATTGGTTGCTGGTCTGGAACCGTTGCGGCCGCCGACCGCTTGTTCCACGGGACGAACCAGGGAGAGCGACCGATGTGCGCGGAACCGAGCTTCACGCCGTATGACGCACCCGCCGGAGGCTGGGGTTCCGTTCGCTCGCTGTTCAGGAACCTCGCCCGCGAACATGTGCCGGCGAGCGGCAGCCTCGTGCTCGCCCGCCAGAACAAGCCGGACGGCTTCGCCTGCGTCAGCTGCGCCTGGGCCAAGCCGGCCGAGCCGCATCCGTTCGAATTCTGCGAGAACGGCGCCAAGGCCACGGCCTGGGAGATCACGACCCGCCGAGCCGAGCCGTCGTTCTTCGCCGCGCACACGCTCGCCGAATTGGAGAGCTGGCCGGACCACGACCTGGAAGAGCTGGGCCGCCTCACCCACCCGATGCGCTGGGATGCGGCGAGCGACCGCTACCTGCCGGTCTCGTGGCAGGACGCCTTCCAGGAGATCGGCCGCGAGTTGAAGGCGATCGAGCCCGACCAGGCAGTGTTCTACGCCTCCGGTCGAGGCTCGCTCGAAACCGCTTACATGTATGCGCTGTTCGCCCGGCTCTACGGCACGAACAACCTGCCGGACTGCTCGAACATGTGCCACGAGAGCACGTCGGTGGCGCTGCCGGAAAGCATCGGCGTGCCGGTCGGCACCGTGACGCTCGATGATTTTCCCAAGACCGACTGCATCTTCATCGTCGGTCACAACATCGGCTCCAACGCGCCGCGCATGCTGCACGACCTGCAGGACGCGAGCCGGCGCGGCGTGCCGATCATCACCTTCAATCCGTTGCGCGAGCGCGGCCTGGTCGAATTCACCAATCCCCAGGCGCCGTTCGAAATGCTGAGCGGCCAGTCGACGCCGATCAGCTCGCAATATCACCAGGTCAAGGCCGGCGGCGACATCGCGGCGCTCATGGGCCTGTGCAAGGCGCTGCTGGCGGCCGACGACGCTGCCCAGGCGGCCGGTGAGCCGCGCCTGCTCGACACCGCGTTTATCGCCGAACACACCCACGGCTTCGACGAATTCGCCGCGGCCGCGCGCGGCTACGGCTGGGAAGAGCTGGAGCGGCGCTCCGGCCTGACCCGCGGCGCCATGGAGGCGGCGGCCCGCGCCTATGGCGAGGCCGATGCCGTCATCGGCGTCTATGGCATGGGCCTGACCCAGCATCGCATGGGCGTCGAGAACGTCCAGATGCTGGTCAACCTGCTGCTGATGCGCGGCAACATCGGCAGGGAAGGCGCCGGGATCTGCCCGGTGCGCGGCCATTCCAACGTGCAGGGCCAGCGTACGGTCGGCATGACCGAGAAGCCGGAGCTGGCGCCGCTCGACAAGCTGAAGGAGATGTATGGCTTCGAGCCGCCGCGCGAGAAGGGCGTCAACACGATCGAGACCTGCGAAGGGGTGATCGCGGGCACGATCAAGGCGTTCATAGGCCTGGGCGGCAATTTCGTTCGTGCGGTGCCCGATCGCGACGCGGTCGAGCCGGCCTGGCGCCGCTTGCGCCTGACCGTCCAGATCGCGACGAAGCTCAACCGCAGCCACCTGATCCACGGCGAGATCTCGTACGTGCTGCCGTGCCTCGGCCGGATCGAGATCGACAATCAGGCGAGCGGCCCGCAATCGGTGAGCGTCGAGGACAGCACGTCGTGCATCCACGGCTCGCTTGGCATGCGGACGCCAGCCAGCCCCGACCTGCTGTCCGAACCAGCCATCGTCGCCGGTATCGCCAAGGCGACGCTGCCGCCGAACCCCAACGTCGCCTGGGATGCCTGGGTCGGCGATTATTCCACGGTGCGCGACGCGATCGCCCAGACCTATCCGGAAGCGTTCCACGGCTTCAACGAGCGCATGTGGACGCCGGGCGGCTTCCATCGCCCGCTGCCGGCCCGCCATCGGCAATGGAAGACCAAGACCGGCAAAGCCAATTTCATCACGCCGCGCGGTCTCGCCGTGGATATCGACCGACCTGACGAAAAGCGTGAGATCCTGCAACTGATCACCCTGCGCAGCAACGATCAGTTCAACACCACGATCTATGGCTATGACGACCGGTTCCGCGGCATCCAGGGCACCCGACTGGTCGTGCTGATGAACCGGAACGACATGGCGCGCCTGGGGCTCGCCGAGGGCGATCGCGTGCGGATCGTGACGGATGCCGGCGACGACAGGTACCGGGCGGTCGACAGCCTGCGCGTGACGACCTACGACATTCCGGAAGGCTGCTGCGGCGGCTATTACCCGGAATGCAACCCGCTGATCCCGCTCTGGCACCATGCCGAACGGGCGAAGGTGCCGGCCGCGAAATCGATTCCCGTCCGCATCGAGCGGATCGAGGGTGCCGAGGCGATCGAGCCCCACCCGGTCGATGCGGTGGCGACGCCGTTTGCCGACATGGCCGCCGATGTCGGCGCCGGCGGTCAGGTCGCCGGCACCCTGGTCGGGCAAGCGGTGCGGCGCAAGCCGTTCCGGGCCATGGCGCTGGCCCTCGCCGTCGGAGCGATTGCCGGCTGGCGGCTGGCGCGGCGTCGATAAGGGCGCAACCGAACCGCCGATCGCCTGTTGAGGCCCGCACCGGGACAGCATGGCGGGAGCAGGCGCACGATGTCGGGACGGCTGATCATTCCGGACCTCCTCTCCTGGGTCGGCGAGGCGGCGCGCGCGGCCTGCCCGCCGGCACCGCCCCTGGTCGTGACCATCCCGGTCCGCGACGAGGCTCGGAGGATCGGCGGCTGCCTCGATGCGCTCGCGGCGCAAGTCGATCTCTCTGGGCGAGCGCTGCCGTCGGACGCGTTCGGCGTGCTGTTGCTGCTCAACAACTGCCGCGACGGGACGGCGGACGAGATACGGCGCAACACCCCTCGCCTGCCCTTCGCGCTCAGGGTCGTGGCGCGCGAGCTGCCGCCCAGCCACGCCCATGCCGGTGCCGCCCGTCGCCTCGCGATGGATGCCGCTGCAGGATGGCTGAAGGCCGGCGACGGGCGCGGCGCAATCCTGACCACGGACGCGGATACGAGGGTGGCGCCCGACTGGATCGCGCGCCACCAGGCGCTCTTCGCGCGCAGCCTCGACGGGGTGGCCGGCTACGTCGTCGGTGACGAGGAAGAAAGCGGCTCCCTGCCGCCGGACGTACGCCGGCGCGGACGGCTGGAAAGCCGGTACGGCCGGATGCTGACGGAATTGCGCGCGCGGATCGATCCGGAACCGCACGATCCCTGGCCCTGCCACGCCATGGCGGCCGGGGCCAGCCTGGCGGTGACCCTGGCCGCCTACGAAGCGATCGGCGGCCTGCCGCTGCGTCGGGTCGGCGAAGACCGGGCGCTGGTCGCGGAACTGTTGCGCCGGGATGCCCGGATCCGCCATTGCCCGGAGATCCGGGTCACGACCTCGTGCCGGCTGATCGGCCGGGCGGCGGGCGGCATGGCCGACACGTTGCGGCAGCGCGTGGCCGACCCGAACGCGCCATGCGACGAGACCCTGGAGCCGGTGCTGGACGCGCTCCATCGCAACTATTGGCGCGCCGCCTTGCGCGACCGCTACGAGACCGGTCGATGGGGCGATCGTGCCTGGACTGCCGCCCTGGGCATCGCCGAAGACACGGCAACAGAGCTCGACGCGTTGCCCCACTTCGGGGCGTTCTGGGCGGCGGTCGAACGTCTGGGTCCGTCGCTGCGCCGTCGCCGGCTGCACCCGGTCGACCTGCCCGTCGAGATCCTGCGCGCCCGCGGCGTGCTCGGTTGGCTGCGCGCACAGGGCGACCCACCGGCGCGCCTCGCGGCGGCCGGCTGACCGCGATCATTCCCCGGGCAGCAGAAACAATTCCGGCTTGCCGGCCGTGAGCCGCGACAGGCGCGCGGTCAGCAGATAGACGACCGGCGTCGTATAGAGCGTGAACAGCTGCGCCACCAGCAGGCCGCCGACGATCGCGATGCCGAGCGGTTGGCGCAGTTCGTAGCCCGGACCGGTGCCGACGGCGATCGGCACGGCGCTGAGCACGGCCACGAGCATGGTCATGGTGATCGGCCGGACCCGCGCCAGCGCCGCCTGGCGGATCGCCGCTTGAGGCGACAGGCCATCGCGTCGTTCGGCCTCGAGCGCGAAATCCACCATCATGATCGCGTTCTTCATCACCATGCCGACCAGCAGGATGCAGGCGATCGAGGTGACGAGCGTGAATTGCGTGCCGGTCACCCAGAGCGCCAGCAGCGCGCCGAACACGGTCGAGGGCAGGGTCGACAGGATGGTGAACGGATGGACGTAGCTCTCGTACAGCATGCCCAGCACGATATAGACGGCGAGGATCGCCGCACCGAACAGCAGCAGCTGGGTCCCGCCGGTCTTCGCCGCCTCGGCCGCCTCGCCACGGAACTCGGCCTTGACCTCGTCGGGCAGATGGGCCGCCGTTTCGGCGGCGCGGACAGCCGCGATGGCGTCGGTGATGGTCGAGCCGGGTTTGACGTCGAACGACACGGTCGCCGATGGGAATTGGGCGCTGTGATGCACCCACATGACCGCATGGGAGCGTGACGGCCGGGTCAGTGCTGCAAGCGGTACCTGGCCCTTGCCGCTGCCCGGCACATAGAGGCGGCCGAACACGGACGGGTCGCCCTGCGCCGCGGGATCGACCTCGAGGATGACGCGCGAATAGTTGGTCGGCAGGTAGAGCGTCTTGATCTGCCGCTGGCCGAAGGCGTCGTCCAGCGTGTTGTCGATGGCGAGCGGCGTCACGCCCAGGGCCGCGGCGCGGGTCCGGTCGATCGTGAGCCCGGCCTGCAGGCCGTTGGTTTCCCAGTTCGCGATGACGTCGGTCACCTGGGGCAGCGCGCGGATGCGGGTGCGCATGGTCGCGGCGGCCAGGATGACCTGTTCCATATCGATGCCCCACAGCGTGTACTGGTAGCGCGACGTGCTCGACTGCGCGCCGAAGTTCAGGTCCTGCATCGGCGTGAAATAGGCCCTGATGCCGTCGAGGGCGGCGAGCTTGGTGCGCAGGCGGGCGATGACCTGCTGGATCGACAGCTTGCGTACGTCCGGCGGCTTCAATGCGACGATCAGCTGGCCGTTGCTGAGCGCGCTGCCGTTGCCCTCGCCGATGTACGAGGTGAAACCCGACACCGCCGGATCGCCCAGGATCGTCTCGCCGACCGCACGCTGCCGGTCTTCCATGGCAGCGAACGAGATATTCGCGTCCGCAATGGTGCGCACGAACATCACGCCGGTATCCTGGGTCGGCATGAAGCCTTTCGGCAGCACGAGATAGAGCCCGGCCGTGGCCGCCGTGATCCCCAGCGCCGCCGCGAGCACGAGGCCGCGGTGGCTGAGCGCCCAGTCGAGGCTGGCGGCATAGAAACCTGACAGGCGCCCTGCGATCCGGCCCCGTGCGCGCTCGGTCTGCACGTCCTCGCGCTTCAGCAACCGGCTGCACAGCATGGGCGTCAGCGTCAAGGAAACGAAGGCGGATGCGCCGATCGCCGCCACCAGGGTGATGCCGAACTCGCGGAAATAGCGGCCGACGATGTCGGGCATGAACAGGATCGGAATGAGAGCGGCGGCCAGCGCCACGGTGATCGACAGGATGGTGAAGCCCATCTGGCGCGTGCCGTTCAGCGACGCCTGCATCGGTGTCTCACCCGCATCGATGCGCCGCATGATGTTCTCGATCACGATCACCGCATCGTCGACGACGAAGCCCACAGCGATGGTCAGCGCCATGAGCGTGAGGTTATCGAGGCTGTAGCCGTTGACGCGCATCACGGCGAGCGTCGCGGCCAGCGCCACCGGGATGGTGAGGCCCGGGATCAGGGTCGCCCAGAAATGCTTTAGGAACAGGGCCACGACCAGCACGACCAGCAGGATCGCGATGCCGATGGTCAACTGCACGTCGGCGATCGACGCGCGGATCAGCAGGGTCCGGTCGTAGACCGAATGGACCTTGACCGAGGGCGGCAGCCAGCGCTCGACCTCGGGCAGCATCGCCTTCACCGCATCGACCGTCTCGACCACGTTCGCATCGGGCTGCTTGTAGACATAGAGCACGACGCCGCGGCCGGTGCCGTACCAGCCGTCCAGCTTGTTGTTGATGACGCTGTCGGTCACCAGTGCCACGTCGCCCAGCCGGACCGGTGCGCCGTTGCGCCAGGCGACGGTGATCTCGCGATACTCGTCCGCCGCCAGGATCTGGTCGTTGGCGTCGATCACCAGGTTCTGGCCCTGGATGTCGATCGCGCCCTTGGGCAGGTTCTGCGAGGCCGCCACGATCGCGGTGCGGATCGCCTCCAGCGACAGGTTCATCTGGGCGATGCGGCCGGGCGAGACCTGGACCCGGACCGCCTTGCGCTCGGCACCGCTGATCGAGACCCGGGCGACGCCCGGCAGCTGCGAGATTTTCGGCGACAGCACGCTGTCGGCATATTCGTAGAGCTGGCTGGGCGGCACGATGTCGGAGGTCAGCGCCAGGGCAATCGCCGAGAAGCCGGACGGGTTGGATTTCCAATAGGACGGCGGCCAGGCCTGGTCCTTCGGCAGGTTCGGCCCCGCCGCGTTGATCGCCGCCTGGACCGCCTGCGCCGCGTCGTCGAGGCTCTTGGCCAGTTCGAACTGGATGACGATGTCGACGCCACCGGTGCCGCCGTAGGACGACATCTCGACGATGCCCGGGATGAGGCCCAGCTGGTGCTCCAGCGGCTGGGCCAAGGCGGATGCCACCGTGCCGGGGCTGGCGCCGGGCAGCGGCGCATAGACCTCGATCGTCGGCCGTTCCACCGCCGGCAGCGCCGCGATCGGCATGCCGATATAGGCGACCAACCCCAGCAGCAGCACCGCCGTCATGATCAGGACGGTCGCGACCGGCCGCCGGACGAACGGTGCCGACAGGTTCCCGGCCTGGTGGGCGGGCAGCCTCACGGTGCCGCCGCGGCGGCGCGCGTACCGCGGGTGAAGCGCCGCTGCAACCACGAGAAGCCCAGATAGATCACCGGCGTGGTGTAGAGCGTCAGGAACTGCGAGACGATCAGGCCGCCGACGATGGCGATGCCGAGCGGCCGGCGCAGCTCCGATCCCGTTCCCGTGCCGATCGCCAGCGGCAGGGCGCCCAGCAGCGCCGC